>DATGVV010000461.1:0-3580 GCA_035299885.1 Chloroflexota bacterium
TTCTTCTCACAGCGCCTTTCAGGGCCATGCTGCTCACATCATAGAGTGGCCTACGATGCTTAGGCCCAAGGACTCAGAGGGTACCTGTATACCCTCAGGTGTTACCACATTCCTCCAAACTGCTTCACGGCGCAGCTTGTCCTGGAACCAGCGCCATACACGCTCGCCATTGGCTGCTCCAGCCGTGGTGGTGACGCGATCGACAAAGTGGCGTAATCGCTGGCCCAATGCAAACACCCGCAAACCCCTTCGCTGGCGCGCCCGGTACCACAGGGTGTGGAACTGCGTACGGAGTGCCTTGCGGACCGGCGACGCGATGGCCGCCAGTTTCTTCGGAAGCTTGTTGAAGGCGTGGCGCAAGCAGGTGCCGAGGCGTGCGCCCGGAAACAGCGTCCGCATGCTCTTCGTGGTACTGTCAAAGCCGTCCGTCAGGATACCCCGGACCTGATAGGCCGGCTCCTGCTGGAGCGCCACACGTTGGAACACCTGATACGACTGGGTAAAGGCTATCGCATTGGCCTCCGTTGTATAGCCCAGGTGCCAGATGACCCGTCCGCTGACAATCGTGGGCAGATACACCTTCTCAGTGAGACAGCGGCTATGCTTCTCATCGGCGAGGACATAGACGGGCAGTGGCAAGCCACACCGGGTCAGCATACCCACCAAGCTCTGCTGACCCAGCGCACACACCAGACGATAGAGGGCCATCGGGGAGATATGGTAGAGGACCGCGCACAGCTCCAAACTGAGGCCGCCATGGGTGGCCAACAGCGCATCACGAGCCACCTCGGGTCGCATCTGACGATAGCGCAAGACGAAGTGGGGGAGGACCGTGAATACGGCGCGGCACGTGGTGCACTGGAGACGCCAGATGGTAATCCCACCCAGACGGACACGAGCGTAATGGGAGTGACGTGTGAGGCATCCGCCGCCGCGACAGGTTGCCTTGTGTCAGAGTTGAAAGCCCAGGGCCAGGAGAAAGGCGAGGATGCATTCGACAAACGCCTTACCGTCACCAAGGAGTTGGAAGTAGGTCGCTTCGTTGTGAAAATCGACAGTGATGGTGCGGTTTGCGCGTGTCGGTGTAGCTGCTTTCTCCATGTGTCACCCCCAGGTCCTCAGGTCTCATCAGCTGACGAGACACAATGGAGGGAACACTTTGAAATCTCAAGGCAATCGTAAAGGACTCAGGGCTCCGCCACTAAATTGGGTGGAATGTGGAGCTATCACCTCACCGATGAGTTCACTGACATAGCGGCTGAGCAAGCAATACTCACCAGCCTCATGCAGTCGCCTGCGTTGTATTGGGACCGGCTCGACCTCCTCACGCCAGAAGTCTTTACCAAAGAAGCCGATACCTGGCAGGCTCTCGCCCTCGCATTGGAGACTGACCAGCCTCACCCCGTCCCTACAGACTGACTTCCAGCGCCCGATCCCCACACCACCGCTCGGCGCCTCGTGGATCTGCACCAACGCCGTCTGCTGGCGGCGGCGCAAGAGCGGCTGGCGCAGGCCCTCTTCGATGAGACCACGCCCGCGACGGACATCGTCACCCTGCTGGAAGAAGAGACTCTCCGCGTCCAGGCGGCGCTGCGCAACACGACCGCGGGTCGGCTGCAGTGGGCCAGCGCCCTGCTGCCCCAGGTCCTGGCGGACGCGGACGCACGTCGCCTGCAGCGGGAGACCACGGGCAGCGCGGTGCTGGGCGTGCCCACGGGGGTGGCGCAGCTCGATAACCTGCTGGGCGGCCTCAACGAGGGGCTGTACCTGCTGGCGGGTCCCCCTGGCATGGGCAAAACGACCCTGGCGCTCCAGATGGCCGCCGCCGCCACACGCGATGTCCCAGTCGTGGTCGTCACCTTCGAGCACGCCCCCGAGAACCTCACGCTGAAGCTGCTCTGTGCCCGCGCTGGCGTGAATCTGCGCGACGTGCAGCGCGGCTATGCCGACCTGGCGAAGCTCCGCAGTGCCGCCGAGGCCTCGGAACCCATGGCACAGCGGCTGGCCGTGGTGGAAGGCAGCAGCCAGCTCACGGTGGCCCAGGTGCGCGCCCAGGTACGGCGGGCCATGCGGCAGCACCAGGCCGAACGCTGCTTGGTGGTGGTAGACTATTTGCAGCTCTGGGCCAAGGTCGCGGAGGACCTGCGCGGCAACTTCTCGATGCGGGAGCGCGTGGACATGCTGGGGGGCCTGCTGCGCGAGCTCGCCCTGGGCCTACACAGCCCGGTGCTGGCGCTGGCGTCGCAAAACCGCAGCGCCGGCAACTACGGTAACGGCAAGGGGACCGCGGCGCTCGATTCGCTCAAAGAAAGCGGCGATCTGGAATACGCGGCGGATGTGGTGCTGTTCCTGACGGAAGCGCAAGAACGTATGGCCACCCCACCGGCACGGGCAGTCGAGCTGACGGTCGCGAAGAACCGGCACGGCGATACCGGCAAAGTCGGGCTCATCTTCCGGCCCGACCTGGGGACCATGAGGGAGGAAGCACACGTATGAGCATTTCTGGTGACACGCTCCGTGAGAATCGGACGCTGACCGAAGCCGACCTCGCCGCCTGCCGCCCGATTGTCGGCGAAGGTGGCCACGTGCTGCGCGCCTTGTGCCCGTTCCACGGCTCCGACCGCCAGCGCAGCTTGCGCGTGCAGGTGCACAGCGGCCGCTTCGTGTGCTTTGCCTGTGGCGCCTGGGGCTATATGGAAACGGCGCGTGCACAGTGGCGTGAAGAGCAGCAGCGCCAGGCCGCCTTCCGGAGGCCTCCAGCCCGCCGCCAGCGCGTGCCAAGCCGTCGCCAGCCGCCACCTACGCTTCCCAGGCAGCCAGCGGTAGCAGCCAGGAAGCGAGCCGCACCTCCACCAGCATCGCGTGAGCCCGCCCCAGCCCGGCCTGACCTCGCACAGCACCTCGCTGCCTTCCAGGCCGCCCTGCCCGGCAGCTGGGGCGCCGCGTATCTGCAGCAGCGCGGCATTCCCCTGGCGCTGGCGCAGCAGTGCGGGGTGGGCTATGCTGCGCCAGGCACCTGGCCGCCTGCCGCCCGCGATTGGCGCGGTGGCCGCGTGGTGTTTCCGCATACGACGCCGGAGGGGTGTCTGGTCAACCTTTACGGCCGTGCAGTTGGGACTGCAGCACAGGTTCCCAAGACAAAGCGCCATGACCATCTACCGGGGGAGAAAGGGTACTTCAACGCAGTCGCGCTGCAGGCAGGTCCTGGGGCGCTGTGGGTGTGCGAGGGGGCCTTTGATGCGCTGGCGCTGCTGGCCGCGGGCGTGCCGCGTGTGGTGGCGATCTTCGGCGTGCAGGGGTGGCGCTGGGACTGGGTCAGAGAGGTCCGCGAGCTGGTCTTCGCCCTCGATGCCGATGCCGCGGGGCAGCAGCAGTGGCGCGCGCTGGCCCGACAGGCGGCGCTGCGGGGTAAGCGGGTGGTGGTGCTGCCGGCAGCCGCCGACGGCGGGCACAAAGATGTGAGCGAGGCGTGGGTGGCCAGGGTGCTGACCGTGGGCGTTGGGCCTGCAGCGGCAGCGACTGGAGGAGCTACGCTCGCCGTGCCTGAGAAGCTGCGCGAGGCCTGGGAGGAGCGGGCGGC
>DATGVV010000462.1:0-17829 GCA_035299885.1 Chloroflexota bacterium
ATGCCCATCAAGGAGTTCGAAGAGAAGCTCGTCGAGCTGGGCATCAAACGCTAAACTTGCGCAGGCCATGAGAGTGCGCGTGGATCCCGCTCAGTGCGACGGTTATGGGAAGTGCAACAAAGTGCTGCCCGAGCTCTTCAAGCTCGATGAGTACGGCTATGCGCAGCTGGATGATTTCGTGGACGTGACCCCCGAGCTGGAAGCAAAAGTGCGCGAAGCGGCAGGCGTATGTCCAACCGCGGCCGTGATCGTCGAGGAGTAAGACAGAAGTGGAAGGCCCATTCGAGCTGCACCTGTTCGTGTGCACGTCGGGCGAGTATTGCCCCATAACGGACGGTGATTCAAAAGAGATCCATAAGGCGTTCAAAGCGGCGGTTGCCGAGGCCGGATTGCGGGGCCGTGTGCGCGTGAACAACAGCGGCTGCCTCGATCAGTGCGGGCACGGACCCAATGCTGTGGTGTATCCGGAGAACGTGTGGTATTCGCACCTGACGCTGGAAGACGTGCCCGTTATCGTGGAAGAGCATTTCAAGAATGGGCATCCAGTAGAGCGGCTGATGTACCAGCCGCCAAAGAAAGGCGCGAATAAGCTGCTGCGCGATGACAATCACAAGCGCAGAGCTGGGCAGGTTGATGGCTGCCGGGCGGATTGGCCGATAGTGCCGTACGACGATCCAACGTCAGGTGAACCCATAGAGGTCGAATAAACAAAGCCGGGCTGCAAAGTCCGGCTTTCTCTATACTGGCAGCCTATGAAGGTACTTGATAGGCTGGATGACTTTCCCAAGAAAGTGGCTTTGCGAGGGCTTCAGTTAGAAGCATTTCAACTGCTGCAAAACCGCGAGACGAAGAAACCGGTTATCAAAGTTTCTCCCGAGGGTCAGAACGTTGCCGCGGTGAAGAGGGCATTCGCGGCAGCAGCAAAGGTGCTGGGCGGTTCGGTTGAAACGCGCAATGGCGATGACGGAACGATCCTGGTCAAGTGGTCGTCAACACCAAGGACAAGGCGCAAACGAGGTGCAGGCCCGCAGCGAGCAAAACCGCAACACTCGAAAGAAGCTATCGAGCGTGAGATGAAACGCTTGCATCAGCTGAAGGGCGGCAGTCAAGCTTTTGAAAGCCTTTTGGCTGACGCTAAACGCAAGCTGGAGATATCGGCTAAGCGAAACTTGTCGCGCCGAAGCTAACGCTTCAAGCGGCCTTCCAAGAGGTTTCTAGCCGCCACAGCCTTACCATAAATAGCCTCATAGCGAGGCAAGTTCGCCGTTGCTTTTTCCACCTGCCGCAGCAGGTTTGCCGTCTTGGCGATGTGGCTCGCCACGTCGCCTTCGTCGGCCTCGTATTCGTCGCATAACGCGCCAAACGGCACTCCATCGCACCATTGCCGGATGAGGTTTGGATAGAGCGGCCGTACGAGCTCCGTCTCCACCTCTCCGAAGGCCTCCTCCAGTGACTGGATCTCCTCGCCCAGCGCTAGGACGGTGCTCCGCAGCGAGCGCAGCCGGCCGGTAACTTCGCGCCGCGTTCGGACGCGGCGGTCATGCGCCGGGCGGGCGCGGTCGGCGCTGGCGTACCAGCTGAGCACCTCGGCGAATTCGTCGGGCGCCAGCCGATCGACTTCCTGGCGATCGATGAGCTCCGCCAGCTGCAGGGCCGATTCGTCGAAGATGCCGCCCAGCAGCCGCGCCTTGTCCTTGTGGCGCTCGGGGCCGACGTAGCCCAGAGCCTCCAGCGTCTGCTCGATCACCGCCAGCTCGCGGCCCTGGCGCGCCTGCAGCTGATGATCGAGCTGCCCCAGCCGGTGCTGGATATGGTCCCGTTCGCGCTCGAGTTGGGACAGCCGCTGAGCATCCTTGCGGTGCTCCTCCAGGCGAGTGCAAGGGGCGCAGGGCGATTGCTTGAGCTCCAGATCGAGCCGCGCCGCCTCAGTCTCGAGGTAGCGGCCGCGGTCGCGCGCTGATCGGACGCGATGGCCGACGGCCGGATCCCACTGGCGGCGGCTGAGCTTCTGGTTGCGCTTGTTCAGCTCTTTCTGCTCGTGCGCAACGCGCGACCGATCGAGCAGCATGGCTTCGTACTGTCGCAGCGGGCTGCCACGGTAGCCGAAAAAGCAGTTAGGCGTGTTGCTCGGGAACTTAGCCTTTACGGCGGCAATCTCAGAGTGGACGACGTCCAGCCGGCGGCGCAGACGCTCGCCCTGGCCGGACAGCTGGTGCAGCAGGAAGCTGCGGCGGACGATCTCCTCGGCCGAATTCGGGCCGTACGAATCGATCAGGTTGAGGTACGAGTTGTAGGTGACGGCGAAGGCCGAGTCGACAGGCTCAGTCGGGGCGGTGAGCAGCTGGCCGACGCCTTCGAACGGCATCCAGGGGTCGGACACGACAACCACGTGGCCGAGCACGTCCTTGCCGCGGCGGCCGGCGCGGCCGGACATCTGGTGGAACTCGCGAGCGGTCAGCTGGCGATGGCTTTCGCCGTCGAATTTGGTGATGCGCGACAGCACAACTGTGCGAGCCGGCATGTTCACGCCCAGGGCGAAGGTTTCGGTGGCGAACAGGGCGCGAATCAGGCCGCGCCCGAATAGCTCCTCCACCAGCTCCTTGAGGTCGGGCAGCACACCGGCGTGGTGGAATGCGACACCGGCCTGGAGACAGCCCGCCAGCCGCGCGGTCTGGGACAGGCCCTGCATGTCGGAGGGTAGCCGGCGCAGGCATTCATCGGAGGATTCCTGGATGCGGGCGCGCACCAGGGGCGGGAGGTCCGGTAAAGCCCCGGCGACGTCGATGGCGGCCCGCTCGCTGTCCTTGCGGGAGAACAGGAAGTAGAGCGCCGGCGTCATGTCCTTTTCGAGCAGCGTTTCCACGACCTCGATGGCGCCGGTGACCGGGCCGCGCCGCCGGCGGCGCTCCCAGCCGGCGTCGTCGGCGCTCACGTCGCGGTAGCTGTCGTACATCTCCAGCTCCATGAGCTTGCGGTTGGGGCGCCCGTCGGGCCGGAGAGCGGGGTGCAGCTCACCCAGGGTGTAGTAGTGGTAGCGGAGCGGCACGGGCCGGGTCTTGTCGACCACCACCTTGACCTCGCCGAAGACCTCGCGGATCCAGCTGGCCAGCTCGTCGATGTTGGTCATGGTGGCCGACAGACAGACCACCTGGATGTCCTTGGGGCAAAGGATGACGGCCTCCTCCCAAACACGGCCGCGGTCGCGATCCGCCAGGTAGTGGAACTCGTCGAAGATCAAACAGGAGACGCTGGCGATGCGGCCCAGATCACGCACGACCAGCATGTTGTGGAAGATCTCCGTGGTCATGACCAGGATTGGGGCGTCCTCGTTCTCGGTCACGTCGCCGGTCATGATGCCGACGCGCTCCTGGCCGAACAGCTGCCCGAAATCACGGAACTTCTGATTCGACAGTGCCTTGATGGGCGAGCAGTAGAGGACGGACTTACCCTGGCGCAGCGCGCGGGCGATGGCGGCTTCGGCGACAACGGTTTTGCCGGCGCCAGTGGGGGCCGAAAGGAGCAGCGAATGGCCCTGCTCGACGGCATCGATAGCCTCGGCTTGAAAGGGATCGAGGGCAAAAGGATAGGTGAGCTTAAATGCTCCCTCTCCCCCTAGGAGAGGGCTGGCGTGAGGGTTTATACCTGAACTCTATCCCTCACCCTGGCCCTCTCCCAAAGGGAGAGGGAAGCCTCGATATACTCCGGGGCGAATGAGCGTCGCCGAGTTGTCGCAGCCCATGGTCTCTGCCCCGGCCGACGAGGAGGAAGCAACCGCCGAAAAGACCATGACCATCATGGAGCACCTGCAGGAGCTCCGGATGCGTCTGGCGGTTGGCGCGGGCGCCATCGTGCTGGGGATGATTCCCGGCTGGTTCTTGTTCGACAGCGTGTTCAGCATCTTGCGCGAGCCAATTCAAAAGCTTGGCCCGTTGCATTATTTTGGACCGCTCGACGCGTTTACGCTGCAGCTGAAAATTTCGGCGGTTACGGGCACGATGCTGGCTATGCCGGTGCTGCTGTATCAGATGTGGGCGTTCATTGCCCCGGGGCTTACCAAAAAAGAGCGCAAGCACAGCATCCCATTTGTACTGCTTGGTTTAGTGCTGTTTATGGGCGGGGTTTATACCGGCTACCGCATCTTGCCGCTGGCAATGGGCTTCTTACTGGGGTTTACCAGCGACAACTTGCAGCCGGTGCTGGATGCCAACAAGTACCTGAGCTTTGTTGGCGTCATCGTGTTGATCTTTGGCATCAGCTTCGAGCTGCCTCTGGTGCTGGTGTTCCTGTGCCAGCTCGACATCATCAGCTCGAGCTGGCTCGTTCAGAAGCTGCGCTATGCGGTGTTCATAATCTTTATCGCTTCGATGATCATTACGCCTGGAGCGGACCCGGTGTCTCCCGTGGTGCTGGGCACGATCATGACCGGCTTGTACTTGTTCGCGATCGTGCTTGCCAAGGTCATCGGCAAGTAACCGTTAGGAGCCCGTTGTGGCCGCTGGCATCGTTTTTGGCTGCGTAGTCCCTCATCCGCCGGTGCTGCTGCCCGAGGTCGGCGGAGACATGGCTCGCGAAGTTGAGCCGACCGTTGAGGCGCTGCGCGAGCTGGGGCAGAGGATTGCCGGCTACGAGCCCGAGACGCTGGTGCTCATCAGCCCGCACGGCCCGCTGCTGCGCGACAGCATGGCCATTGGCCGCGCGGCGGAGGCGCAGGGCGATTTCGCTCAGTTCCAAGCCCCCGACGTCAAGCTCAGCGTGCCGTGCGACGTGGAGCTGGCAGCGGCCATCCAGACCGCCTGCGAACGCGTGGCGATTTCCGTCACGCCGGTCGATCGTCTGACCAGCCCCGCCTCAGATGGCCGGGTGTACTGGCTGGATCACGGGGCGGCGGTGCCGCTGCACTTCCTGCTGCCGCTGGTGGGCGACGTTCGGGTGGTGCTGCTGGGCTACTCCTGGCAGCCACGGGCCACGCACGAGCATTTCGGCAAGCGCATCCGCGAGGCCTGCCAGGCAAGCGGACGGCGGGTCGTGTATGTGGCCAGCGGCGACCTGTCGCACCGGCTCATTCCGACTGCGCCTGCCGGCTATGACCCGCAGGGCAAGGTGTTTGACGAGGAGCTCGTCGCGGGCGTGGCAGCCGCCGATTGGGAGCGCATTCGCACGCTGCCGGCGCAGCTGGTGGAACGAGCGGGGGTATGCGGCTACAACTCGGTCCTGACCTTAGCGGGCGCCATGGGCGACGACGTTGAGACGCGCATCTTGAGCTACCAGGGGCCGTTCGGCGTTGGCTACCTCGTGGCGGAGGTCGAGCCCAAAAGCAAGCTGGCGGGTGCGGCAGGTGACACCCAGCAGGCTGAGACAGCGGCGTCCACTGAAGCGGCCGCGCTCGATCTGCGCCAGAGCTTCGCCTTTGACCGGGCGCCGTTTGCCGAGCAGGTGCTCAGGCTGGCCCGCGCCAGCCTGGAGACCTACGTGCGCCTTGGCATGCCGCTTACGCTGCCGGACGCCATTCCGGACGAGTTCCGCCAGCAGCAATCGTGCTTCGTGACGATTCGGCAGCAGGGCCAACTGCGGGGCTGCCTCGGCACGATTGAGCCTTCTCGCGAGCACCTCGCCCAGGACATCGTCGAGAACGCCATCGGCGCCGGCACCCGCGACTACCGCTTCGTGCCGCTGCAGGCCACCGAGCTGGACAAGATGGCCTACTCGGTGGACGTGCTGAGCCCGCTAGAGGCGATAGCCGAGCTGGCTGGCATGGACCCAGCTCAGCATGGCCTGGCGGTGCGCCAGGGCTCGCGAGTGGGCGTGCTGCTGCCCGGCATTCCTGAGATCGTGGACGCGCAACAGCAGTTCGAGCTGTGCTGCCGCAAGGCGGGCATCAGCTCGCCGGAGGGGGTGGAGCTGTTCCGCTTCACGGTGTCGCGCTACGCGGAGCCGGGGGCGGAGCACTGAACCGCTACCGGCGGCGAAAGTTTGGGTCCAGCCTGCCGCCGAGGCAGCCCCGGCGCATGCGCTGGCAGCTGTACGCGCTGGCGGTGTTGGTCATTGTGGCGGTGGTGTACTTCCGCGCGTTCATGCACCGCTAGGCAGGCTTTTACCCCGCTTCGGTAAAGTCGGCGGGGACCCCGAGGCTGGCAAGAAAGTCCGTCAGTTCTGGCGGCAGCGGCGATTCGAGCTCGATCCAGTCACCCGAGGTTGGCTGGACGAAGCCCAAGCGTGTCGCGTGCAGGAACTGGCGCGGCAGGCCGGGCACGCGGCGGCGGCCATACAGCTGATCGCCGGCAACCGGATGCCCGGTAAAGGCCAGGTGCACCCGAATCTGGTGCGTCCGGCCGGTGACCGGGCGCACTCTCACCAGCGAGAACTCGGCGAAGTAGCGCTCGACCTGATAATGGCTGGTGGCGTCACGGCCGCCGCGGACCACGGCCATGTGCTGACGCTGCGTGGGATGGCGGCCGACCGGCGCCTCGATGCGGCCCGCGGCCGGTTCCAAGCGGCCCTCCACAAGGGCCAGGTATTCTTTTTTAATCCGGCGGTCCTTGATCTGGGTGGTGAGCTTGAGCATCGCGGCGTCGTTCTTGGCGACCATCAGGAGGCCCGAAGTGTCCTTGTCTAGGCGGTGGACGATGCCCGGCCGGAGATCGCCTTTCAATCCTTTGAAGGTGCGCCAGCGCGCCAGCAGGGCGTTTACCAGCGTGCCGCTCGGGTGCCCGGGCGCAGGGTGGACCACCAGGCCGGCGGGCTTGTCGACGACCAGCAGATCGTCGTCCTCGTAAGCGACAGACAGGGGAATGGGCTCGGGCTGCAGGGCCGGCGGCGCCGGATCGGGGAGCTGCACCTGGATGCGCTCACCGCCCTCCAGGCGGGTGCTCGGCTTGGCACTTTGGCCATCGATGGTGACCTGGCCCTGATCGATGAGACGTTGCAGGTGGCTGCGCGACAGGTTCGGCAGCTGGCGCGCCAGCCAGGCGTCAAAGCGCTGGCCCGTGGCTTCCGACGGGACGGTTAGCTGAGTGGGCTCCGTACTCAGCCTATTCGACCAGGGCCCTGGCCAGCTCGGCTTGGCTGGTGTCACCAGGCGCGTGGCTTGCCCGGCCGCGGCCCAGGAACAGTGAGGGGATGATGGCCACGAAGCAGAGCACCGTCAGGAATACGAAGGTGTCGTCGAAGGCCATCACCGCCGCGCGCTGCAGCACCTGGCCGTTGACGGCTGAGACCAGGAAACCCTTGGCCTGAGCAACCGTCCAGCCGTGCTGCGCGGCGATGCCGTTGACCATGCCCAGCAGGCGCTCGACCATGGGCGAGCTGGTGGTGACACGCTCGGACAGCTGCGCTTGATGGAAGATCTGGCGTCCGGTCAGTACTGTGGCGACCACCGCCACGCCGAAACCAGCGAACAGCTGCCGGACGGCGGCCGTGAGCGATGAGCCGCGACTGATCTTGGCCATCGGCACGCGGTTCATCAAGGCGGTATTGAGGGGCATGAAGGTGAACCCCATGCTGATGCCGCGGAGGATGAGCGCAAACACGATGATGTGGTTGGGTGTGTCCACGTCCAGCGTGGTGTACATCCACGTGGAGATCGACAGCATCAACAAGCCAACGACCAGCAGCGGCCGGGCACCGATCTTGTCAAACAGCCGGCCACCGATCGGCATCGCCAACGCGGCGGCCAGGCCTTGCGGAAGCAGCAGTAAGCCGGTTTCCATAGCGCCCAGTCCGCGCAGGTTCTGCAGGAACAGCGGCAGCAGGAACGTGGCTCCGAACAGGGCCGCGGTCAGTGCGAAGGTCACCACCATGCCGATGGTGAAGATGCCGTCCTGGAACAGCCGCAAATCCAGCAGCGGCTCGACGACCCTGAGCTCAACCACGACCCAGGCCACGAAGAACACGGCTGAGGTGGCCAGCAGCAGCACGATGTGCGGCGCCGTCCAGCCGTCGTTGGGCGCATTGGACAGCGCCACGAGCGCGCAGCTGAAGGCGATGGCGGCGGTGGCGAAGCCGGCGAAGTCGAACTTCAGCCCGGGTGTGGTGTCGGTCTCGTGCAGCCACGCCAGAGCCATGAAGATGCCCAAGGCGCCAACCGGCACGTTGATGATGAAGATGGTCCGCCAGTCGACGAACTCGACCAGCCAGCCGCCAAACGTCGGCCCGATGGCCGGCGCTACCAGGATCGGGATGCCGAGCAGGCCCATGGTGAAACCTCGCTCCTGAACGGGGACGACGCGATAGATCATGGCCATGGCCAGCGGCTGCAGCATGCCGCCGCCGAGACCCTGGAGCACGCGAAACACGATAAGGCTCTCGGTGTTCCAGGCCAGGCCGCACAGCATCGAGCCGATGGTGAACGAAGCCAGGCTGAAGATCCACATCTTCTTGCCACCAAAGGTGTCCTGCAGAAAGCCGGTCGCCGGGATCACGATGGCCAGAGCCAGCGCATAGCCGGTAACCACCAGTTGAATGCTGTTCACGTTGGCGTTGAAGACAGCAATGATGTGCGGCAGCGCCACGTTGACCACCGTCTGGTCCAGGACGCTCATGAACATCCCGATGATGGTCACCAGCAGGACGGTCCATTTATAGGACAGTTCCCAAGATCTTGGCGGGAGCACGCTTGCAGCCGCTGCCACTAGGTGCCCTCACCCAGGGCCTCGTGAAGAGTTTCCTCTCCCACCGCAGTGGGAGAGGTTAGGTGAGGGCACCTTGGGCGCCGGCGCACAGGTTGGCGGCCTGGCGGCCGCGACACCCTCACCTAGCCTCTCCCGCCTGCGGGAGAGGAACAATTTTCTCCCACCGCGGTGGGAGAGGAATAGAGCGCATCACCGAACCTGGATGGTGATCTCGGCGGAGGTGCCGGGGAACAGCATCTCGCCGGCATAGTCGACGGCGATTTTGACCGGCACGCGTTGGCTGACTTTGGTGAAGTTGCCGCTGGCGTTGTTCTGGGGCAGCAGCGAGAAGGTGGCAGCGCTGGCCGGCGTGATGGCCATCACCGTGCCCTTCAGCGTCTTGCCCAGCGCGTCGACGTGCACGTCCACCGGTTGCCCAACGTCGACGCGTCTGATCTGCGCCTCATCCACGTTGGCTGTCACCCACAGCTTGCCCAGGTCTACCACGGAGACGACGGGCTGGCCGGGCGCGATTATGTCGCCCACGGCCGCCGGCTTGGCGACGACGACGCCGTTCACAGGCGATGTCAGCTCCAAGGTGATGCGCGTGCCCTGCACCGGGCCCGAACCGCCGGCCGTCAGACCGAGCGAGCTTGCGGCCGGCACTTCGACGCTGCCAATCGGCTGATCCTTCTTGACCACGTCGCCGACGTCGACGCGAATGCCGGTGACGCGGCCAGCGTTGGTGGGCGTGACCTGCACCAGGTCGCCGCTGACCAGCGCGTTATCGGTGGAGACGAAATGCTGGCCGTTGTAGTAGAAGCGGTAGCCGAAGACAGCGATGAGCGCGACGACTCCGGCGGCCGCGGCAATCAAAATCATCCTTCTCATGCTGGCTTGTTCCCTCCGACACCGATGCCGTTCAGCGGCTTGGCGATCAGCGCCACCTGCTGGCCTTCAGTCAGGCCGGTGACGATCTCGGTGCTTTGCGCATCGCTGGCGCCCACCTGGACGTCGGTTGGCTTTTTCTCGCCACCGGAGATGACCATGACGATGTCCTTGCCTTGATAACTCTGCACGGCGCCGTTGGGCACCAGCAGCGCATCCTGCTTGCGCAGGGTATAGATGGTGACGGCGGCATTCATGCCAGGCCGGACCTGGTCGCCTTGGTTCTGGAGCTTGATCGTGGCCACGTAGCTCACCAGGTTCTGCACCGTGCTGGCGGCCGGCGAAACGTCGGCCACCTTGCCGTTCAAGACTTTGCCGGGCAGCGAATCGAAGGTCAGGCCGGCATCCTGACCGGGCTTCACCTGGGCCACCGCGGTCTCGGGCAAGCTGGCGTTGACCACGACCTCGCCCAGGCCCAGCACCATGACCACGGTGGGCACGCCGAGGCTGCTCATGACCTCGCCTGCAGAGCTGTTGATCTGAAGCACCTTGCCCGTAGCAGGCGCCTTCAACTGCGCGCTCTGGAGATTGGCTTGCGCTGCATCAACAGCGGCCTGAGCCTGGGCCAGCTGAGCTTCCGCCTGCTGCACACCGGCCTGAGCGGCCGCGAGATCGGCATTGGTGTAGGGGCGGGCGGCAAGCTGGGCCGCGGCCTCAGCCTGGGCGACGGCATCACGCGCCGCTTGCACGTCCTGGGGGGAGCTGTTCTGCAGCAGCGCCAGCTGCGCCTTGACCTGATCCACGGCAGCTTGCGCCTGCTGCAGGTCGGTGGCCGTGGGCGGGGCGGTCTGCAGCCGGAACTGCTGATTCGCCTGGTCCAGGGCAGTCTGGGCGGCATTCACCGCCGCTTGGCCCCCCTCGCAGGTCACCGGCGCACCCGTCGGGGCGGTCTGGCCAAATTTCACGCCGGCGCAGAGCGCGTCCCGCGTGATCTGCATCGCGTACAGGTTGTTCTTGGCGACGTCGATCTGCCGTTGGAAGACGGCAACCTGCTCGGGCCGCGGCCCGTCCTTCAGCGCTTGCAGCTTGGCCTCGGCCGCCTGCACAGCGGCCTGAGCCTGCTGGACTTGCTCGGGCCGAGCGCCTTTTTCGACCTGCTGCAGCTTCTGGCGAGTGGCATCGGCGGCGGCGTTGGCCTGTGCGATCGTTTCGGGCTTGGCGCTGGCAATCAGCTGCTGGACCTTGGCCTGAGCCCCGGTGATAGCGGCTTCGGCGGCCTGCCTGCCGGCCTGCGCCTGCTGCAGCGCCACCTGGAGATCGGTCGGATCGAGCTCGGCCAGCACTTGGCCGTCGCTCACCAGGTCGCCAGCGCTCACGGCGAGCCTGGCCAGCTTGCCCGGTACTTTGAAGCTGAGCTTGGCCTGGCTGGCCGCCACGGTGGTGCCGCTGGCGGTGACGGTTTGGACGAGATCGCCCTTGCGAACGCTGGCAGTGGCTGAGGCCGGTTGTACTGGCGCTCCGCAGCCGGCGAGAACGAACGCCAGGCTCAGCGCAGCCGCTGGCTTAGGTGGAAATCTCATTTGACCACTTCCTTGCTGATGCCGTGAAAGTAGAGTTGGCTGGCGGCTTCGATCAGCTGCTGCTTGGGCATCGGTTTGCCGTCCGCCAGCGGTGTCACGAAGATCAGAAAAAAGAGGGTCAGGGCGGCCATGGGGGGATTGATGCGGGCATCGATGCTGCCCTCGGCCTGGCCCTCTTCGATCACCTGCGTGAGCAAGCCCCGCAGCTCGCTGCTGGCGCCCAGCCGCTGTTTGTAGCCGATGAATGCCGGCAGCTCGGCTGCGACGGTGCGGATCCAGCTTTCGTTCGCGTAACGATGGTCGGCCACCGCGCGCAGGATGACTGCCACCTTGTCCATGGCGCCGGGCTGCTCGTCCAGGCGGGCTCGGCAGGTGGCGACCAGCTGGTTGCACGTCCGGCGCATCAGCTCGAGCAGCAGCTCCTCCTTGCTGGCGAAGTGCAAGTAGACGGTGCCCTTGCCGATACCGACGCGCTCGGCGATGTCGTCGATGCTGGCCTTTTCGAAGCCACGCTCGGCGAACACGTCGCGCGCGGCCAGCAGGATCTCCTGCTCGCGCTCCTGTTTGACGCGCTCCTTGAAAGTGGACTGCCGTTCTGGTTGAGTATTAATGGTCATATCGTGACTAAGAGTCATTCTCGGACAAAATAAGGCCGCTGTCAAGTTCTGGCTGTCATCCTGAGCGAAGCGAAGGACCTTCCGCCGGAGCGGGAGACCGAGAAGATTCTTCGCCTTTAGGCTCAGAATGACAGTTGAGGCTTAGGCCGGGACAGCTTCTTCGCGGTACTCGGGCGCGGCGACGCCGTGCTCGTCCGAGATGACGGTGCAGGCCTCGTAGGGGATCTGGACGTGCACGCCCTCGCCATGCGCGAAGAAGACATTGGGGTGCTGGCGGGTGCGCAGCGTGCTGCCGCCGACCTTTACCCGGCACTCGGCTATTTCGCCCAGGAACATGAACATCTCAACCTCGCCAGGCAGCACATTGCCCGTGGATGGCGCCTGGGCATGGATGGTCAGGTTCTCGGGCCGGACGCTGACCGTCACCTTGTTGCCCGGCTGGACGCCATCGGGGCAAGCGGCCGTTATCTGGCCGGCGGGCGTACGCAGCAGCCACATGGAGCCAGCGCGTTCGAGGACCTCAGCTTCGAGCAGGTTGGTGCTGCCCAGGAAGCTGGCCACGAACTGGCTGACCGGCTTCTGGTACAGCTCGCGAGGCCGGCCCTCCTGGATGATGTGGCCTTCGCTCATAAGCGCAATCCGATTACTCATGGCCAGGGCCTCGATCTGATCGTGTGTGACGTAAATCGTGGTCACGCCCAGGCGGCGCTGGATGTCCCGCAGCTCGGCCCGCATGTGCTCGCGCAGCTTGGCGTCGAGGTTCGAAAGGGGCTCGTCCAGCAGCAGCAGCTTGGGCTCGCGCACCAGCGCCCGAGCCAGCGCCAGACGCTGCTGCTGGCCACCGGACAGCTGGGTGGCCATGCGGCCGCCGTAACCGTCCAGCTGCACGAGCGCGAGGGCCTGCTCAACGCGCCGGGTGATCTCAGAGCGGGAGACTCGCTGCTTACTGACCCGCAGCGGAAAGGCGACGTTCTCGAACACGGTCATGTGGGGCCAGATGGCGTAACTCTGGAAGACCATGCCGATGTCGCGCTTGTGCGGCGGCACGAAGACGTTTGGCTGGTGGGAGGACACGATGCGGCTGTCGATCACGATCTGGCCCCCCTCGGTGCGCTCCAGGCCGGCTACGCAGCGCAGTGTGGTGGTCTTGCCGCAGCCGCTGGGTCCCAGCAGCGTGTAGAACTCGCCCTCCTGCACCTCGAAGGAGATGCCGTCCACGGCGCGGACGCGCTCCTTGCGATCGGCAAAGCTCTTGAACAGTTCGTTGACCGTGACAGCGTGACGCCCGTTTTGTGTCTCGGAAACCATGGTGCAGAGCATATTGCCGCAAATAACGGAAAACGTCCAGTAGGACGCCGATACCGCCTACTGCCTGAACGTCTCCAGCGTGCTCGGAGCGAAGGCTTCTTCGAGGGCGAAGTCGCGCTCGAGGAGGTCCTGCTCCAGCAGGTGGCGCTTCAGGGTCTCCAGGTCGTGCCTATTGTTATGGAAACCATAAGACCACAGGTCCTCCCCACGCAGAGCGCGCTCCTGCTCGAAGTAGCCCACCAGCCACGCCAGGCTAACGGTGAGGGCGTCGCTGTCGTAGATGCGCTCCAGGGCCAAATCCTTGGCCTGGCAGAAGGCCTTGTAGAGGCTGACGGCGGCCCACGGATGGCGCTCGTAGATCTCGCGCTTGAAGCACACCGTGTGCATGATTGGAAAGACCTTGTGCTGCTGGTAGTACTCGCGTTCCACGTTCCAGAAATCGGGGAACAGGCGCGCGATGCCAGGCTCGCCGCGGCGGAAGATGCGCGGCATGTGGGGCGAGAGCAGGGCGTCGATCTCCCCGGCCAGCAGCAGGTCCGATAGCGAGCGATCGGGCGGCGCCAGCTCGAAACGCACGCCCTTGGGCGGCTCGACCGGGATGCGTTCGCGGCGGCCCGGCTGCTCGACGCCGCCCAGCACCCACGTCATGTCGCCGGGCTGGACGCCGTAGTCGTGCATTAGGAACGCGCGCTGCCAGATGGCCATGGTCATGAAGTACTCGGCGCAGCCTACGCGCTTGCCCTTGAGGTCCTCGGGCCGCCGAATACTCTTAGCGGGATTGACGTAAACGGCAGAGTGGCGGAAGGTGCGCGAAGGGTAGACGGGGATGGCGATGAAGCGCCGGTCGCCTCGCGAGAACAGGGTGAAATAGTTGGCGCAGGACAGCTCCGAGACGTCGAATTCGCCGAATTGCAGCTGGCGCCAGAAGGCCTCGGGCGGGACCACCGGGATGTAGTTCAAGTCGATGCCTTCGGGCCGCACCTCACCGGTAGCGAGTGGGGTGGTGCGGTCGTACAGGCCGCCAGCATAGGTCAGATGGATGGGGGCGCTGGTCAGGACGGTCACGGCAGCATCATACGGCGCAGTCTGGTGCGGAGGCTGGCTAGGCTGGGGACTATGGCGGTGCTCAGCGCGCGCCAGATCGCGCACATCAGGGCCTTGCGCGCCAGGACCATCACGGGCGGACGCAGCCAGGCCATGGTGCTGGTGTCGCAATCCAACAATCCCGTTGGGCTGGCCCTGCCTGGCGCGCCCGCTATCCAGGACGGCGGGCCCGGCGGGACGTTTCCCGGCGGAAGCGTGTACGCGCAGGCCGTGGCGCTCGGCGCCGCCGGCCAGACGCTGGCAGGCGCGCAGGCAGGACCTGTCGCGATAGTGGCCAACCACCTGTGCCTGATCACGCCAGTGGCGGTGCCCAACGCCGCCAGCTTCCGGGTGTACGCGTCGCTGGCCAGCGGGACCGAAGCGTACGCGGGTACCGTGAACCCAGGCCAAACGCTCACGATCGGCGCCCCCCTGGCCACTGGCCAGGAGGCTGCGCCCTACACGTCCTACACCCTGGTGCCCGGCATTCTGCGGCACGGGCCAGGCATCAACCCGCGCCAGCTTGATGAGCGCGGCGTGGCCGGGGATCGGCGGCGGACGGAGATCCTGATCGAGCTGGCGATCGACGTCAACACGGATGGGCTGGTGCTGGTGGCCGACTGCCCCACGCCAACTCCCGCTGTCGTCAACCTCACGACCACCATCAAGTACATCCCCATCGACCTCATCGCCACGGGCATCATCCCCGGCGGCGACCGCAAGATCGGGCTGCTGCGACGGGTCCGGTGAGCGCTCCCGTGGTGGGCGCCACCGCCCAAATCGTGCTGGATGGCTCACCCTACTGGATCGTGCCGAATACCTATCAGCACTACACGCCGCGGCTGCGCAAGGCGACCCCGCGAGCGGACGGCAACGAAGCGTACGTGGACTTTGGGCTGGGCCGGAGAGTCTGGACGTTCTCCATCCTGGCGCTGAACGATCTGTCGAACTACGACGGCACGCCCACCGGTTTCAGCGGCCAGCAGTACCACGACGCGCTGTATGCCAGCTACGCCAAGGTGAACAGCGTGCTGGTGTTTGTGGACGTCGACAACAGCAGCCACAACGTGCGGTTCGACCACCTGGCGGCGCGCTGTCCGGACGTGCAGACGCAGGTTGCCGGGCTGGGTTACCACATGGAGGTGGAGCTGGTCGAAGCCTAGTCGACGCAGCCGTATACTGACGGGAAATCCCGCCGGGAGGTCTTATGAAGACGACACGTATTCGGCTGCTGGTGGCGAGCCTGGCAGCGCTCGTGGCCGCGGCAGCTTGCGGCGGCACAGCGCCGGCCCCCACCACTTCGAGCGCGGCCGCCAAGCCCAGCGCGGCGGCGAGCGCCAGCGCCAAGCCAGCCGCCAGCTCCGCGGCGAGCGCTCCTGCCAGCGCGGCCGCCAAGCCGAGCGTGGCAGCGGCCGCTGGGCCGATCAAGATCGGCTACATTCTTCCGCTCACCGGCATCCAGGCGAATATCGCCAAGGACAACCAGGATGGCTTCAACCTGTACCTGGAGTCCATCAGCAGCACCATGGCCGGCCGCAAGCTAGAGGTGTCGTTCGCCGACGACAAGCTGCAGCCGGACGTGGGGCTCACCAAGGCCAAGGAGCTGGTCGAGAGCTCCAAAGTGAACATCCTGATGGGTATCAGCAGCACCACCGTGGCGTATCCCGTGGCCCAGTACGTGAAAGATGCCCACATCCCGCTACTCCTGTGCACCAACTCCGGGAGCCAGGGCCTGACCATGGACTCGCGGTTCGCCAGTCCATACCTGGTGCGGATCACGCAGAATGGCGCCGGAACGAACGGCGTCACCGCCGACTGGCTGCTGAAGCAGGGTAAGAAGAAGGTTGTGATGCTCACAACCGACTTCGCCGCCGGTATTGAGAACGCCGACCTATTCGGGAGCGCCTACGTATACCGCGGCGGCACGATCGTCCAGGAGATCCATCCTGCGCCGGGCACGACCGATTTCGGGCCGTTCATTGCTCAGCTCAGCCAGGACGCGGACGCGATTTACGAGTTCTCAACAGGTGTGGACGGGCTGCGCCTGCTGGAGCAGTACTACACGGCAGCCAGTAAGAAGATGACGTTCCTAGACCTGTACGCGGCCACTGTGGCTGGTCCAAACCTATCGGTGTTGAAAGACAAGGCGGTCGGTGTCGTCGCGGTTTCGCCTTTCAGCGAAGCCTATGACTCACCAGGCGTGCAGAACTTCCTGAAGGCGTGGAAGGCCAAGTACCCCGACCGGCTGGTGTCGCAGGACGCCGCTGCCGGCTATGCCGGCGCGCAAGTCCTCGAGGCGGCGCTCAAGAAGGTGAACGGCAATATCGGAGACACGCAGCCGTTCCTTGAGGCGCTGTACGAGACCAATATGGATACCGGCCGAGGCCCGCTCAAGCTGGACAAGTTCCACGACGTGGTCCAGGACATGAAGGTCTTCAGCATCGAGAAGCAGGGCAACAGCTACGGGCAGAAGATGATCGAGACCTACAAGGACGTGGGCCAGTTCTGGGATAGGACCGAGGACCAGCTGCGGAAGTTCGAGTTCGGCAAGATGAAGGGCAAGTGGGTCGGCATGACCAAGGACAAGCTGGGGGACGTGATCACCCTGCCCAAGAGCTGACACGAAGGGCCATTGGTCCGGGACGGTTCATTGAACGGCAGGTGAACGGCAGGTCGTCCTCGGCAGATGACAATGGCCCTATGAAGCTCAAACCGAACCCCACGCTTAGCCGGCAGGCGCGGCTGCACGCCGCCACCGAGGACGAGCGGCTGTTCGACAGCACCACCGCCCGCCGCCAGGCGGTCGACTTCACCCACACCGACCCTTGGCGGGTCATGCGCATTGAGGGCGAGTTCGTGGCCGGCATCGACGCACTGGCGCACATCGGGCCCGCGGTGTCCGTCTTTGGTTCGGCGCGGCTGCCTCCCGAGAGCCACTATTACCAGGCTGCCCGTGAGACTGCGCGCCTGCTGGGCCAGGCTGGCTTCGCCATCATCACCGGCGGCGGCCCCAGCCTCATGGAAGCCGCCAACCGAGGTGCTGCCGAGGCCGGCGTGCGCTCGGTGGGCTGCAACATCGAGCTGCCCTACGAGCAGGGCATCAACCAGTACGTGACGGTGCCCATTAACTTCCGCTACTTTTTCGTCCGCAAGACCATGTTCGTGAAGTACTCGGAAGGCTTCGTCATTTTCCCCGGCGGCTTCGGCACCCTGGACGAGCTGTTCGAGGCCCTGGTGCTGATCCAGACCCACAAGCTGCGCTATTTCCCGGTGGTGCTGTTCGGCCAGGAATACTGGGCAGGCCTCCTGGGCTGGATGCGGGACACGCTTCTGGCCCAAGGTTCCATCGGTGCGGAGGATTTCAAGCTCTTACAGCTGACGGACGATCCGGCCGAGGTGGTGCGCATCGTTGCGGACGCCTACCAGGCCTCCTTGCGGGCGCCCCGTGAGGAGCTCGCGCTGGACGCCTCGATCCGCGAATGAACCGGCCGGAGCGCGCGCTGCTGGACCGGGTGGCTCGCCAGGCCATGCTGGACTATGGCTTCGAACCGGACTATCCCCAGCCGGCAACGGCGCAGGCCGAGGCCCTAACTGCGCCAGCCGCCGACGCTGGCGGCCGGCGCGATCCGCGGCACCTGCTCTGGAGCTCGATCGACAACCCCGAATCGCGGGACCTCGACCAGATTGAGGTGGTCGAGGACGTGGACGGCGGCACGCGGCTGCTGGTGGGCATCGCGGACGTGGCCG
>DATGVV010000463.1:0-6724 GCA_035299885.1 Chloroflexota bacterium
TTCACCTCCGTAGTCCTACCAGCATATACGGCCGGAGCCATCGTGCTATAAGCAGGCGATGGCTGCATCGCTGACGGCCTCTCCCGCGCGTACTTTGCCGATCGGCGGTATGGTCGCCGCCCTCGCTCTGCTCGCCGCGCCGCTGGGACTGCTGTTCTGGCTGCTGCAGCTGCCGTCGACGCCACCCACCCGGGACGTGTCGTTCCAGCACCTGGTCGTCGTGGCCAACGTGTCGCTGCTGGCGCTGCTGGTGGCCGTCATGGTGGCGCGATCGGCCCTGCAGCAGCGCGCTTTCCGAGTGCTCTTCTTGGCGCTGGGCTTCTTGAGCATGTCCGGCTTTTTCGCCGTCCACGCGCTGGCCACTCCAGGGGTGATCCTGCCCGCCAGCAGCGTTAGCTTCGTGGGCGACACGTACAGTGGCGCTCTGCACGAGGAGCACAGCGCGCTATCCGTGCTGGGCATCTCGGCTTACCTTAGTCTGCTGGTGCCGGCGCTGTTCTTCGCCGGCCGTTACCTGCCGATCGATTGGGCGGATTCGAAGAAGCTGACGGCCCGGACGCGGCTGGTCGCGGCGGTCCTCGCGCTGGTGCTCGTCGTTTACGGCACCCTCGGGCTGGCCGCGCCGGGCACGCTGGCTCTTCTGCCGCTGCTGCAGCCACCCATCCCTTACCTGGCGGCGGGACTAAGCGTCGCGCTGTTGCTGTTCGCCGCCTGGCGGCAGAGCCGCGAGTTCCTGAGCACCCGGTTGCCGATGCAGGCGGCGCAGGTAGCCGCGTTCCTGTTGTTGGCGGACGCCCAGGTGGCCATGGTGATCTCGCCCGTGTGGGGCCTGGCCTGGTGGGAGTACCACGTCCTGATGCTGACGGCGGTCGTCTTCGCCCTGTGGGCGCTGTTCATCGAGCTGGACCGGCGGCGCGGCTTCGAGCGCTTCCTCTCGCCGGCGGTGGTCGAGCGGGTGATGTCCGGCGAGGCGATTAAGATGGGCGGCGAGCGGCGGGTCGTGACCATTCTGTTCGGTGACCTGCGCGGCTCGACGGCGCTGGCCGAGACGCTCACGCCGGACGGTGTCGTCAAGATCCTCAACAGCTACGTCGGCACGATGGCTCAATGCGTGTTCGATAACGGCGGCATCCTGGATAAGTTCCTGGGCGATGGGCTCATGGCGATCTTCGGCGTCCTGCCCGACCCATCGCACGGCGCCGCCGCCGCCGCCCGCACCGCGGCTGCCATTCGCGCCGGCATCGGCGCGATCAACGCCGAACGCGCCGCGCAGGGTGAATCTCAGGTGGGCTTTGGCGTGGGCATCCACACCGGCGAGGTCGTCCTAGGAGCCGTTGGCCTGCCGCAGCGCTCCGACTTCACCGCCATCGGCGACACCGTCAACACCGCCTCGCGCCTGGAGAGCCTGTGCAAGGAGTTCCACGTCGATTCGGTGCTCTCAGCCGACGCCGCTGCCTTGCTCGACCAGAGCGCCTTCCGCCTCACTCGCCTGGGCACCACCGCCATCCGCGGCAAAGCCAACGAGGTGGAAGTTTTCACGCTCGGCAGCGAGTAAACCCTGGCTATACTCGGCCTCGTGGCTGAGGTGGGGAAGCTGCTCATTGGAGTCGGCGTCCTGCTGCTGCTGGCGGGGGCGCTGTTCCTGGTGTTCGGGCGGGTGCCGTACATGGGGCGGCTGCCGGGTGACATCGCGGTCCAGCGAGGAAACTTCGGCTTCTATTTCCCGATCATGACGTGCATCATCGCTTCGATAGTGCTGACGGTGCTGCTGAACGTCGCCGGCCGCCTGTTCCGCTAGTCCGCGCTGAAAACGTCCGAGCTCGATTACGAGCTGCCGCCTGAGCTGATCGCTCAAACGCCGATCGAGCCGCGCGATCGCTCGCGCCTGCTGGTCATCCACCGACTGAGTGGCCGGATCGAGCACCGCATGTTCCACGACATCGGCGAATACCTCGAGGCTGGCGATTTGCTGGTGGCGAACGACAGCCGCGTCATCCCGGCGCGGCTGCACGGGCGCAAGCAGGGCAGCGGCGGCGCCGTTGAGGCCCTCCTGCTGCAGCCGGAGACGCCCGACACTTGGCGGGCGCTGATTAAGCCGGGGCGGCGCGTCCGCCCGGGGATCACGCTCGAGTTCGGCGATCTGGCGGCGGAGGTGCTGTCAGACGACCCTCACCCTAGCCCTCTCCCAGAGGGAGAGGGAACAGGCGGTGTCCGCCGGCTGCGGTTTTCGTTGACGGGGGATGAGTTGGATCGGGCGCTGAAACGCATAGGCGAGACGCCGCTGCCCCCTTACATCAGGGCGCCGCTGGCCGATCCCGAGCGCTACCAGACCGTATACGCCAAGCCGCGGGGCTCCGTGGCAGCGCCGACGGCCGGGCTGCACTTCACGCCGGAGCTGCTGCAGGCGCTCGAGCAACAAGGTGTGCGCACGGCGTACGTCACCTGCCACATCGGGCTGCACACGTTCCGCCCGATCCAGACTGCCGACGTCGAGGAGCACGATATCCATGAGGAATGGTGTCTCGTGCCGGGCCCTGTGGCCGAGGCTTGCAATGAGGCCAGCGCGGCAGGCCGGCGAATCGTGGCGGTGGGCACCTCGAGCGTGCGCGCCCTGGAGTCGGCCTGGCGTGACGGCGCAGTCCGGCCGCTTCAGGGCTGGACGCGGCTGTACATCTACCCCGGGTACGACAACCGGGTGGTGGACGCCATGATCACCAACTTCCACCTGCCCAGGACCACACTGATGGCCCTCGTCAGCGCCTTCGCCTCCCGCGAGCTGATGCTGCGCGCTTACGCCGAAGCGATCGAGCGGCGCTACCGCTTCTACTCGTTCGGCGACGCCTGCCTGATCCTTTAACCGCGGGGTCCCCGCCGAGTTCATCGAGGCGGGGCGTTCTAAGCCTCCACAGTGGCCAGAGCCTCGGCTGGTTGGAGATCCGGCTCGTGCGGCTGGGCGTGCTCCAGCTTGGGACGCAGCAGCGTGGCGGGCAGGAGGGCAAACAGCGCGCCCAGCAAGAAGATGGCGCTGACGGCCATCAGCAGATGGTCCGGATCAGCCCCGATGCCGTGCAGCACGGCGCCCATCAGCGCGCCACCCGCCGCGCTGCCGAGCAGGCGAGCGGTCTGGACGGCGGCCGAGGCTGCGCCGCTGCGCTCGCGCGGCGAGTACACGACGACCCAGTTCATGAGGTGCAGTAGGGACAGACCCACGCCTATGGCCGCGCCGCCCCAGCTGATATACACGAACACTAGCGGCAGCCCGTTCCTGGAGATGAAGGCGATCGATAGCGCCCCGAGACAGGTCATGAATGCGCCCACGCGCATCATGCGCATGCGCCAGACGCCTTCGGCCCGCACGCCAAGCAGGCTACCGATGGTCCAGCACACGCCGGCGGCGCTCAACACCAGTCCGGCGGTGAACGCCGATTCGTGGCGCACGCCTTGGAGGTACAGCGGCAGGAAGATGTTCGAGCCGATGTAGCCGGCGGTAACGAACATGGTGGCCAGCATGCACGAGCCAACCGCGCCGCGCGCCGTCCATGTCTCAAGCGGCATCACGGGCACGGCGGCCTTGCGCTCCTGGCTGAGGTACACGCGGCCGAGGACGAGGCCGCATGCCAGCAGCGCCAGGGCTTGGATCGGCTGAGCTGAGGGAGCCGCGACGAGCGTGCCCACGGTGGCTGCCAGCAGCATCGAACGGACGACCGGAATCGTGCGCCGCCGATCGGCTGGGTGAGAGCCACCAAGCCCCCGCATAGCCACTGCCGCGGCGACGGCGCACAGCGGGATGTTGGCCAGGAAGATCCAGCGCCAGCCCACCCAATCGGTGATGGCGCCGCCGAGGAGCGGCCCGCCGAGGGCGACGATGCCCCACAGCGTCGAAATGAGCGAGTACATGCGGATGCGCAGCGCCTCGGGGTACTCGGCGGCGGCGGCGTAGCTGAGGGCGGCCAGCGCGCCGCCACCCAGGCCCTGAAAGCCACGGGCCACCACCAGCAAGGCCATAGAGGGAGCGCCGGCGCACAGCAGGGAACCGACACCAAACACCCCGATGCCGACCAGGAACGGGATGCGCAAGCCCGACCGATCTCGCCAGGCGCCGGCCAGCGACATGCCCACAATCTGCGCCAGTACGAAGGCCGATGCCACCCAGGCGTAGAACACCGGCTGGCCAAGCTCCGCCAGCACGCGCGGCATCGAGGTGTTGACCACGTACTGGTCCACTGAGCCGATGGAGATGCCGGCCAGGGCGGCGACCGATGGCCAGAAGTAGTGGCCCCGGAATGCATCGGCGAAACCTGCGCGCCCGCTCACGTTTCATCGGCGAAACCTGCGCGCCCGCTCACGTTCATATTGTCCTCTCTCTCTGGGAGAGGGCTAGGATGTGGGTTTGTCGCCTGCCAGCAATGGACCCTCACCCCCACCCTCTTCCAGAGGGAGAGGGAGCTCTAAGCCGGAGGGCAGCAGGCCGGCGCGGGCGTAGAGCAGCAGCTTGGCGCGAGTGTCCTCGATGTCCATGTTGCGCATCGTCAGCTGGCCGATGCGATCCTGGGCCGAGAACACGCCGGCTTCTTTCTCCATGGTCACGCGCTCTGGGCGGTAGCTGAGGTTCGGGCTGGCGGTCTTCAGGATGGAGTAGTCGTTGCCGCGGCGCAGCTCGAGCATGACCTCGCCGGACACTGCGCTGGCCACCCAGCGCTGCGAGGCCTCGCGCAGCATCATCGCCTGCGGATCGAACCAGCGTCCCTGGTACAGCAGCCGGCCGAGGCGTCGGCCGTTCTCGCGGTACTGCTCGATGGTGTCCTCGTTGTGAATCGCGGTGACGAGCCGCTCGTAGGCGATGAACAGCAAGGCCATGCCGGGCGCCTCATAGATGCCGCGGCTCTTGGCCTCGATAATCCGATTCTCGATTTGATCGGACATGCCCAGGCCATGCCGGCCGCCGATGCTGTTGGCCTCCAGCACCAGCTCGAGGGGATCCTCGTACGACACGCCGTTCAGCGCAACCGGCCGGCCATCGAAGAGCGTCACCGTTACCGTCTCAGCCGCGATCCGGACCTCGGAACGCCAGAACGCGACGCCCATGATGGGCTCCACGATCGTGACGTTCCGGTCGAGGTGCTCCAAGTCTTTGGCCTCATGGGTGGCGCCCCAGATGTTCGAATCCGTGGAGTAGGCCTTTTCCTGGCTGACCTTGTAGGGCAGGCCCGCTTTCTCCAGGTAGGCCGACATCTCTTTGCGGCCGCCGAGCTCGGCGTTGAACTTGGGGTCCAGCCAGGGCTTGTAGACGCGCAGCTCAGGGTTCGCCAGCAGGCCGTAGCGGTAAAAGCGCTCGATGTCATTGCCCTTGTAGGTGCTGCCATCGCCCCAGATGTGGACGTCGTCCTCTTTCATGGCCAGCACCAGCCTGGTGCCGGTCACTGCCCGGCCCAGGGGCGTCGTGTTGAAATAGGGCAGGCCCGCGGTGGCGATATGGAAGGCGCCGCATTGCAGCGCCGCCATGCCTTCTTCGACCAATGGGCGCCGGCAGTCCACGAGGCGCGCCTTCTCCGCGCCATAGGCCAGAGCCCGCCGCGGGATGTCTTCGTAGTCTGCCTCGTCGGGCTGGCCCAGGTTGGCGGTGTAGGCGTAAGGGATGGCGCCGTGCTGGCGCATCCAGCGCACGGCGGCGCTGGTGTCCAGGCCGCCAGAGAAGGCGATGCCGACCTTTTCCCCCGCTGGGAGGTGGTTGAGGATCTTGGTCATGTCAGGCGCGGACGGCTTTGAGCGCTTCCA
Source organism: Chloroflexota bacterium (assembly GCA_035299885.1). GTDB lineage: Bacteria > Chloroflexota > JAJPGV01 > JAJPGV01 > JAJPGV01 > DATGVV01. The sequence continues at coordinate 5,776 of DATGVV010000463.1, forward strand.
CCGTCAGCCCGACGGCCTTCTCGACCTCGCCCTGGCTGATGATCAGTGGGGGCACCATGCGGATGGTCCGCGGCCCAGTATTGTTGAGCACGATGCCCTTCTGCAGGCCCGCGTTCACGATGTCAGCGGCGATCTCTTCGGCCGTGTCAAAGGCGACCATCAGGCCCATGCCGCGGACCGCCGTGATGCCGGGCACTGTCTCCTGCAGGTTCAGGAGCTCGTCCTTGAGTGCCTGGCCGGCGCGGGCAGCGTTGCCCATGAGGTCCTGCTCCTCCAGATAGCGCATGGCGGCCACGCCGGCGGCGCAGCACACGGGATTGCCGCCCATGGTCGAGCCATGGTCGCCCGGCGTCAGAACGGCGCAGCGCTCCGTAGCGAGGAACGCGCCAATCGGCAGGCCGCCGGCCAGGCCCTTGGCCAGCGTGATCACGTCGGGCTCGATGCCGAACTGCTGAAAGCCGTAGAAGGTGCCCGTCCGGCCCAGGCCGCACTGGATCTCGTCGCAGATGAGCAGGATGTCCTCGTGGTCGCACAGCTTGCGGACGGCTTGCAGGTACTCGCGGCTATGGATGTGGATGCCGCTCTCGCCCTGCACGCACTCCAGCAGGATGGCCGCGGTTTTGCCGGAAACGGCCTTGCGCAGCGCCTCGAAGTCGTTGAACGGCACGGACGTGAAGCCCTCGGGCATGGGCTGGAACGGCTCGTGGTATTTCGGCTGGCCGGTGGCAGCCAGGGTGGCCAGCGTCCGGCCATGGAACGAATGCTCGATGCTGATGACCTCGTACGCGCCATCGCGATGCGTGCGGCCATACTTGCGGGCCAGCTTGATTGCGCCCTCGTTGGCTTCGGCGCCGCTGTTGGCGAAGAAGATGCGATCGGCCGGCGAGCGGTCGATCAGCCATTCGGCCAGCTCCAGCTGCGGCTCGGAGTAGTACAGGCTGGAGGTATG
>DATGVV010000464.1:0-4834 GCA_035299885.1 Chloroflexota bacterium
GAGCTGTCAGCTGTCAGCAATCAGCTGTCAGCTGAGCAAGGTCCTCCTGATGGCTGATGGCTGAATGCCAATAGCTCACTGTAGAACATATGTATCACGAACTGGCGATTTTGTCCATTTTGCGAATAATCCGCTTGAAGCGCTCGAGCTCCTGCTCGTACTGCTGCGCGAGTTCGAGGACACGCTCCTCGAACTCGCGCTGCTGGCGCTCCATGCGGTCGGTCATGTTCATGATGACCTCGACGCCAGCCAGGTTGACGCCCAGCTCGTCGATCAGCCGCTGGACCTGTTGCAGATGCTGGATGTCCTCGTCGGAATAGAGGCGGATGTTGCCGCTGGTGCGAGCCGGATTCACCAGGCCGATGCGCTCGTAGTGGCGCAAGGTCTGGGGATGGACGCCGCAGATGCGCGCGGCCACGCTGATAACGTAGTGGTGGAGCTCGGAGGCGCTGCTGCGCCTTTGAGCTTGCCGTGGGGCACGCCGGATTGCCAATGCTGCCATGGTTATTTTCCTCATGACTCGCGCTGGCGCTTGAGCTCCTGGAAGAGCTCGCGCTCGCGAGACGACAGGTTGGTAGGCAGGATCACCCGCACTTTGGAGTAGAGATCGCCCTTGTCCTCGGCGCGCAGGGCGGGCAAGCCTTGCCCGGCCAGGCGGAAGACGCGCCCGTTTTGCGTTTCGGGCGGCACTTTCATACTCAGCTGCGTGCCCTTAAGGGTGGGCACATTGACCTCGCCGCCCAGCACAGCCCGGGTCAAAGGCACTGGCACTTCAACATACAGGTCGTTCCCTTTGCGGTCAAACGTGGGGTGCGGCTGCACTTTGACGACGAGGTAGAGGTCGCCCTTGGGCCCGCCGCCAGAGCTGGGATTGCCCTCGCCACGGATGCGGATGCGCGATCCGTCGCGCACGCCGGGCGGGATTTTGACTTCGATGCGGCGTTGCTTGTTGACCGTTCCCGCGCCCTGACAGGTGCTGCACAGCTTGCCGTTAACCAGCGCCGTGCCGCGGCAAGTGGGGCACAGCTCCGGCACCTGCATGCTGAACACGCGATTGCCGCCGCTGGCCACCTCTTCGAGAGTGATCTCAATCGGCTGCTCGATATCGCCGCCCTTAGCCGGCTCGGCTCGGACCCGTGTGCCGGCCGTCGCGCCGGCGGCGCCATTTCCGGGTGGCTCGGCCGTGGCGGCTCGGCCCCGGCCAAAGCCCTGCCCGAATAGCGCCTCAAAGAAATCCGAGAAGCCGCTGCCGAAGCCGCTGGTGTCAAAGTCTTTGGCGAAGTCGCGCGTGCTGGTGTATACGCGAGTGCTAGCCCGTGGCCGGGCCGTCCCTGACTGCCGCCAAAAGGTGCCGTCGCGCAGGCTGGGCCCAAATTGGTCGTACTTCTTGCGCTTCTCGGGGTCGCCAAGCACCGCGTAGGCCTCGCCGATCTCCTTGAAGCGATCCTCGGCGGAGGCGTCGCCGGGGTTGACGTCGGGATGGTACTTGCGCGCCAGGCGGCGGTAGGCCTGCTTGACCTCCTTTTCGGATGCGCCTTTCGGGACGCCGAGGATCTTGTAGTAGTCCTTGTATTCGACAGCCACCGCTAGACCCGCTTTTCGACGGCGGCGGCGACGCGGACTTTAGCCGGGCGCAGCACTTCGTCCTGATAGTAGTAGCCCTTCTGCAGCTCGGACGTGACCACACCAGCGTCGGCCGATCCGCTGACATCGATGTCGACAGCCTCGTGAAGCCGCGGATCGAAGGCCTGGCCGACCGCCTCGATAGGCTTGACTCCCTCACTGCCGAGCATCTCGCTGAGCTGCCAGCAGGTTAGCCGCAGGCCCTTGATAAGCGCGTCTGGATCCTCGCGCGCGCTGTCCTCGTACTGGATGGCGCGCTCGAGGTTATCCAGCACGCTGAGGGCTTTGGCGAACAGCGCCTTGCGGCTGGCGCGGGCCAGCTCAGTGTGCGAGCGCTCGAGGCGTTTCTTGTAGTTCTCCATCTCGGCCAGGCAGCGGAGATACTTCTGCTCGTTCTCCACCGCCTGGCTCCGAGCCGCCTCCAGGTCGCTGTCGAGCTGCCGAATGCGAGCCTCAGCTTCGAAATCCATCATGGGTAGATCCTTCGACTTTGCTCAGGATGACAGAGCGCTGTCACTTGTCCTCGGAGCGGAACTCCGCGTCGATGACGTCGTCCGGGCCCTGGCCACCGCTGGGCTGTGACGGGCCGCCCCCCGCCGCAGCGCCAGCCGGCTCGTGGGTGGCCTCCGAGAAGCGGTGGAGCGTATCCTGCAGCTCGTCGGCCGCGCTCTTGATGCGGTCGGTGTCCTCGGATTTGAGGGCCTCCTTGACCCGCTCCAGCGATCGCTCCACGGCGGCCCGCGTCTCGGGCGTCGCCCGATCGCCGGCCTCGCTCAGGGTGCGCTCGGTCTGGTACACCAGGCTGTCGGCCTGGTTGCGAGCCTCCGCCAGATCGCGGCGGCGGCGGTCCTCGGCGGCGTTGGTCGAAGCCTCGCGCACCATGCGGTCCACCTCGTCGTTGCTCAGGTTCGTGGTGGCCGTGATGGTGACGCTCTGCTCCTTGCCGGTGGCCGTGTCCTTGGCGGACACGTTTACGATGCCGTTAACGTCGATGTCGAACGTGACCTCGATCTGCGGTACGCCGCGCGGCGCGGGTGCAATGCCGTCCAGCCGGAATTTGCCGAGCGTGCGGTTGTCAGCCGCCATCTCACGCTCGCCCTGCAGGACGTGGATGTCCACGGCGCCCTGGTTGTCCTCAGCTGTGCTGAATACCTCGCTCTTGCGGGCCGGGATGGTGGTGTTGCGCTCGATCAGCTTGGTCATAACGCCGCCCAGCGTCTCGACGCCCAGCGACAGCGGCGTGACGTCGAGCAGGACCACGTCCTTGACCTCGCCGCTCAGCACGCCCGCTTGGATTGCAGCGCCAACGGCCACGACCTCATCGGCGTTCACCCCCTGATGGGGATCCTTGCCCGTCAGCTTCTTGACCAGCTGCTGGATAACCGGCATGCGGGTCGAACCACCGACGAGCACGACCTCGGCGATGTCCTTCTCGCTCAGGCCGGCATCGGCCAGGGCCTGTTTGAACGGCCCAACCTGGCGTTCCGTCAGATCCTGGGTCAGCTCCTCAAACTTGGCTCGGGTGAGCTGGATCTGCAGGTGCTTGGGGCCATTCTGGTCAGCGGTGATGAACGGGAGGTTGACTTCGGTCTGGACCACCGAGCTGAGCTCGATCTTGGCTTTCTCAGCGGCTTCGAGCAACCGCTGAAGGGCCTGCCGATCCTTGCGCAGATCGATGCCCTCCAGCTTGTGGAACTCGTCGGCCAGGTGGTCGACGATGCGTTGGTCATAATCATCGCCGCCCAAGTGGGTGTCACCGTTGGTGGCTTTGACCTCGAACACGCCATCGCCCACCTCGAGCACGGACACGTCGTACGTGCCGCCACCCAGGTCCCACACCAGGATGGTCTCGGCTTTCTGCTTATCGAGGCCGTAGGCCAGCGAGGCGGCCGTGGGCTCATTGATGATGCGCAGCACTTCGAGGCCGGCGATCTTGCCGGCATCCTTGGTGGCCTGGCGCTGCGAGTCGTTGAAGTAAGCGGGCACGGTGATGACGGCCTGGTTGATGCGCTCGCCCAGGTACTTCTCGGCGTCGGCCTTGAGCTTCTGCAGGATCATGGCCGAGATCTCTTCGGGCGTGAGCTCCCGGCCGGCGTTGGCCAGGTGCACGCGGACGCCGCCGTTCTTGTCTTCGTCCACCTTGTAAGGCACGCGGGACCGCTCGCCCTCGACTTCGTTGAACTTGCGGCCCATGAAGCGCTTGATCGAGAACACGGTGTTCTCGGGATTGACGACCGCCTGGCGACGGGCCAGCTGGCCCACAAGGCGCTCGCCGGATTTGGTGAAGGCCACGACGGACGGGGTGGTCCGGCTGCCTTCGGCGTTGCTGATGACGGCCGGCTCGCCACCCTCCATCACGGCAATAACCGAATTGGTGGTGCCTAAGTCGATACCGACAACTTTTGCCATAGGTTAGTCACTCTCCTCCAGGGATGCGTATGGTTCAAGAATAAAGGTTGAGCGTTGCTCTGTCAAGTTGACTGGTGAGCAACAGGGGCGAAAGTTCATTTTTATTTTTGGTGGGCCGAATGAGCTTCGGACTGGACGGGATGGAGCTAGAGTGGGTCAATAGTGATGCGGATGTGGTCGCCGTCGCAGACCACTTGCGCACCAGAGGCGGAGCATTTTCCAGCCACAAGGAGGTGCGGTTGGAGCGTGTAGCGGCGACTGCGCGCGTGGCCGACGGGGCGAACCAGGCCGGCAGCGGCGAGCTCCGCCAGATCCTTGCGGGCGGTGTTGTGGGAGATGCGGGCACAGCGCTGATAGTCGGCCCTGGTCAGCGAGGGGCGCTGGGCGAGGATGCACAGAAAGTGCGTCTGGCGGTAGGGAAGACCACGCGGAAGGTGGAGCTGCATGCTGCCAGTGTAGGGTGGCATCGCACCAAACGAGTAGGCGCTGTGCGGCGACGGCGCGGGTGCCATTTTTGATCGGTGCCGAGCGTCTCAGCACTTAACGCGCGCGGGCCGCAGGCCGCCGGCGGCGAACTCACGGCTTCGCAGATTTACCTCGCAGTTGGCTATTCGCGTCGGCTTTTGTTTCACCACGATCCGAGCATTTTCACAGCTCAGAGCTGTTGCCTAAAACAGACGAGCGGGCCGACTTGGGAGAAGCTTTCCCGCGCCTCGCGGAGCCGTGATTGCTCCGCGCGCCTCTTCGTTGGACATCGATGGCTTCCTCGGCCCACGTGGCCAGCTCTGCCGGATCATTCGCG
>DATGVV010000465.1:0-7701 GCA_035299885.1 Chloroflexota bacterium
TAATCGCGCGGCGCTGTTCGAGGTCTACCAAGCGCGCGGCCTCCCGTTCCCGGCTTTGCCAAGCTACGTCGAGGGCTAGCTTGTCCCTGGCGCGAATAGCCTCACGTTCAGCTGTCTCTAGTTCGGCGAGACTTGCCACAGTGCCCGATATTTCGCGGTCGACTTCCTGGAGCTCCGCCTGGAGTCCAACTACCGTCAGCTGAAGAGGCGGCGCCTCCGGCTCATTCGACTCGGCGGAGGCAATCCCCAACAATTGCAGGAAGCGGCCAAATCCGGACAATCGCCGTACCGGAACCACCGCTCGTTGCTGCGATGTGGCGAGACTGCTTTCGGCCTTGGGGGGCGATTCGCCTTCGCCTTCGGCAACCATCGCCGTCAATGCTACTGAGACTAGTGCTCGCTTGCATGAGTAAGTACAGCCAAAAATCTGCCTTTGATACTCAGCATAATCAAGCTAGCGCCTAGCAAATTCTTACGCCAGCAATGCAACTAAATCTCTAGAGCGGTCGGTTGGCGTGAAGCCGTCCAAAACGATGGCCTATATCTGGATGATGCCGTGCTTGACCGCATACACGATTGCTTGGGACCGATCGCCCGTGCCCAGCTTGTTGTAGATGCTGGAGATATGGCTCCCGACGGTCCGCTCGCTGATCTTCAGTAGGTTCGCAATCTGGCGATGCGTCTTGCCTTCTGCCATCAGGCGCAGCACCTCGACCTCGCGGTGGGAGAGTCCGGACTTGCCAGCCCGAGCAGGCAGCATCGTTCCGCCCATCACCCTGCTGGCCGTCTCCAGCACACGTTTAGCTACCCTAGGCGGTAGGTACGCCTTACCACCAGCGACCTGCTCGACGGCTTCGCGGATAGTCTCCGGAGCCTCGTCCTTCAGCACATATCCATTCACCCCGGCGGCAATGGCACGCTGGATCTGTTCATCTGAGTCAGTCACGGAAACCATGACCACTCTCGTGTCCGGCAATTTTTCCTTGATTTCGCTGGCGGCGGTGATCCCGTCTTTGACCGGCATCCCAATGTCCATGACCACCACGTCCGGTCTGGTCTCGAGAGCTTGCTCGACAGCCTCATCGCCGTTGCTTGCCTCGGCGACGACCTGCAATTCTGGTTCGAGCACGTCTCTCAGTCCGCGCCGCCACACGGCATGATCGTCGGCTATGACGACGCGCATCTGTGTCACGCTTAGAAGAGCCTCTGTGGTGTTTTGATCGAGCTACGCAGTTGTAAGACTGAGTTGTGGCCCGGCCAAGTCAATCCTGACTTTGGTGTGGCATCCCGCTGCCGCAGGCGGCTAGTCGCCTGCCCCTGCGTCTCTCCCCGATCGGAGGGCAAGCTTTGAGCACCCTCATAAGGTAGCGCTCCGTGTAGGTCTCAACATCCGCAGTTTTGGCGAATCGCAGTACGCAAGCCATGCACATGAGTACCGCAGCTGCCTAGCTAAGAACGTAAGCTACCCGGTTGCTGATCAGGGCAGCGTCTCCTCTTTGTTGCTGCCGGGGTGTTGCACTGCCTACCGAGCACCGATTGGAGGAGGTGAGCGCGTGCATAGCGTGGATTCTTTCGGCACAGCTGGGGCGCGATATCTGGCAGCACGAGAATGGCGACTTCGGCTCATACGGCCCACCCATCTCGTGCCTAGGATGCAAGCGGTGAATGTGGCCGAAGAAGAACCTATTAAGGTGGAGCTGGTAGACGACCACTCCGTCTTCCGGCATGGCATGCGCGAATTGTTGGAGGAAGATCCCGGCCTGCGCGTTGTGGCCGAAGCCGACACAGCAGACTCTGCCGTCGAGAAAGCCATCGAATATCACCCCGACGTCGTTCTCATGGACATTAACCTGCCGCTCAAGAATGGCATCCAGGCGACTCGCGAGATTAAGGCGGAGCTGCCGGGGACGGTGGTGCTCGTGCTCAGTGCTTTCGATGCCGACGAGCAGATTATCGAAGCTCTAGAAGCCGGAGCAGGTGGCTATCTGCTGAAGGATGATGACCCAAACACTATGTTAAGCGCAATTCATGCAGCTTCGAGCGGCAAGCTATATCTTGGGCCGTCGCTGGCGAAACGAGTCCTGCAACGCCTCATGAAAGGGCGTGAGCACAAGGCTGCCATGGCCCAAGGAGGGCGAAGCGAACTCACGCCTCGGGAGATCGAGATCTTGCGCTGGCTTGTAGAAGGCAAGAAAATTCGCGAAGTTGCCAGGGCCCTGGGCATAAGCGAACGAACCATGCGCAATCATCTCCGGAACATCTTTCGGAAGCTTGGCGTGAGGGATCGCATTCAGGCAATTCTGTACGCAGTACGAACTGGCCTTGTGAAGCTGTAAAGCAAGGAGCGTAAGTAATCAACGCATCGTACGCTCGTAGACCGCTCGATAAGCGTGCTCGTAGTCGCTATTTCACCTAACACGTAGTAGCCGCAATAAATGTGCTTCGAGTCGCCATTCCGGGCGACCGTTTCACGCCTATACTCGTACACAACTAATAGGCTGATGGTACAGAGTGGGGGCATGTCCGCGGTGAGCAGTCACGGCAACCAAAGCGAGGACTCAGTATGAAACGCCGAGTTTTGATCGCGGATGACCATGCCGTGTGGCGGCGCGGGCTGCGCGACGTCTTAGAGCCGACCTTTGAAATCGTGGCCGAAGCTGGGGAAGGCAGTGAAGCTGTGAGCCAAGCTATCGCCACGCGCCCGGACGTTGTTGTGATGGATATCAGTTTGCCTGGCATGGATGGCATTGCCGCGGCACGCGAGATCAAAGAATCACTGCCAGACACGGGCGTGGTCATTATCTCCGCAACCGACCACGACCGAGAGATCTACGAAGCCATTCAGGCCGGCGTGAGTGGGTTTGTGGTGAAGGACGACAAGCCGGAAGCAATGGTGGAGGCGGTGCGGAATGCTGCCGAGGGTAAGGCCTATCTGCCACCTCACATCGCCAAGCGGGTGCTCGATGGCGTGGCTGGCAGCTTGAGTGGCCGGAAGAACGCCCTTAACAGGGGCAACGTGCCGCTCAGCAGCCGGGAGGTCACGGTACTCCGGCTTGTGGCGGAGGGCCGGCGCCACAAGGAAATTGCCCGTGAGCTTTGCATCAGCGAGCGTACCGTGGGCAATCACATCGCCAGCATTTACAACAAGCTTGGCATAGACGATCGTTCTCAAGCGATCGTCTACGCGATCAAGAAGGGGCTGGTTCGGATCTAAGCTGGGGCCAACGTGGGCTCTAGCACCTTCTCGTAGGGCTCCACGGCGATGATCCGGGCCGTTCCCAGGTCACCCCGTGCGATGGCCATGCGCAGAGCGCCGAGTTTGGCCTCGGACACGACCCAAACGATGCGCGTCTCTATACCCTCGAGCCGGATATCCACCGACACGTATGCCATGCCCAGGCGCCAACGTCACGACCTCGATGTACGTGACGGTACCCCCCAGAAGTCATGAGCTATTCCGGCAAGCAGCGCGGAATCAGTGCAGCTTCGGGTGTGGCTTTATTGCTTGGCTAGGTTCAGAGCTCGTGTATGCCTCAAGCAATCTACGCTTGACTGCTGCAAGCCAGGCCAGCCTTGGCTCCCAGGGACGCACGTCGCGCAGCCGGCGCGCAAATCGCCGCAGTTCGAGCTCGCTGGGGTCCGGCCGAGAATACTTGCCCACGTCCCGACGTTAGCCCATCACACTGGCAGTAACCAGGGGGGCAGAGCCTACTTGGCGGTGCTGAAATTTCCTAGGAGAGGCTAGCAGCCAGAGAGTCAGACCAAATGCTGTCGCCAGGGTTCCCGCGCGAATATGGTGTTATTGCCGCGGCAGCACAATTCACCGAGGTCGCGCCTAGGACGTAGCCAGGCATGATCTTGTTGTAGAGGCTGATCATCATGTTCGCGGTGTCGCCGACGGAGCTGGCTAGGCTGTGGGTTGGCTGACTTGCGTTCCACCCATTGACTGCGGCGACTATGTCAGCGCTCCGGTCCGTTCCAGCGTGATCCTGAACGGGGCGTACGTGACGGACTTGGATGCCCATTTTGCTGGGCCGCCGGAGCATTGGATCAAGTCGATGGTGGGCCTTATCGATGTGCCGGAGACGCCGTGCACCGCCTGCGCGGCAGTAGCCGGCAGAAGCGTCATGACTAGCGCAGTGGAGGATTCGCGCGGCGACCCGTGCTTCGGAGTGACTCGAGCAGCCTGCGCTTCGCCGCGATGAACCACATCGGGTTAGGTTCGCGCCGTGGCACCTCACCAAGCTGGTACGCGAAGCGACGGATAGCTGGGATCCTTTAGTTCGGCGAAATCCACGTCGGGCTGCTGCAAAGACGACACCCTAGTCGGATGCATTTCGGTGTGCCACGCGTACCCGACATACCCGCATTTGCTGCTGAGCCTAACGAGGGTAGGGGAGAGCAGGAAGCGAACGCGTTTAACTTTGGATTAACTGGAGCCTGCCATGATAAGCCAGCACGTATGGATAGCTGGCCGGCACTCGCCATGACGCACGTTGCCCCGATCTCGCGAGTTTGTGCACCGCCAGTGCCCGAGCAGCGTCTGGCCTAGCGTGCGTCAGTTTTTTTCTTTCCTCCGGGCCAAGAGCAAACGAAGCTGGCCCGGCGGCCCATGCGCAACCCAACGAACACCGGCTCAACGGGCAGCGGAGCGGCGCCGCATCCGAATCTACATCGCACTCCTTACGCTCTTTTCCGCGATTCTGTTTGTGAATGATTTCCTCGTGTCTAGGGTGGTGCCCGACCAGCCGCCGCGCGTCGTCCTTCCTTATAGCGCATTTAAAGATGAAGTTGCCCAAGGCAAAGTCGCTGAGGTGGTCAGCCATGGCGACATCATTCAGGGGACGTTCCGCGAGCCGGTGACTTATCCGCCCGGCGGCGGCCAGGCTGCGACGCAGTTCACCACCGTCCGGCCTGATTTCGCCGGCCCGGGCCTGGAGACCCTGCTAGAGCAGCAAGGAGTAGTCATCAACGCCCACAGCCTGGACGAACCCCGCAGCTGGTGGATGAATCTGCTCCTTGCCTTTGGCCCGACGCTCATCTTCCTGGGAGTCATTGTCTGGGGATTCCGGATGGCCGCCGGCAAACGCGGTGTCCTGGGCATGGGCCGCAGCCGGGCGCGCCGCTATCACGAAAGCGGGAATTCGGTGGTGACCTTTGAGGACGTTGCTGGCATCGATGAGGCAAAGTCAGAGCTCATGGAGGTCGTTGACTTCCTGAGAGATCGGTCCCGTTATACGCGCCTCGGCGGCTCGGCGCCCAAAGGTGTGTTGCTGATCGGCCCGCCCGGCACGGGCAAGACGCTGCTGGCTCGGGCCGTCGCGGGTGAGGCGGACGTGCCGTTCTTCAGCCTCGGCGCGTCGGAATTTGTCGAGATGGTAGTGGGTGTCGGCGCCAGCCGTGTCCGGGATCTCTTTCGACAGGCCCGGAAGGCTGCGCCGGCTATCGTGTTCGTCGACGAGCTCGATGCCGTCGGCCGGGCACGTGGCGGGCCTGCTAACGTCGGCGGCAGTGACGAGCGTGAGCAAACACTGAATCAGATTCTGACCGAGATGGATGGTTTTGAACCCGGTGAAGGTGTTATCGTCCTGGCGGCCACCAATCGGCCGGACGTGCTCGATCCGGCGCTGCTGCGAGCGGGGCGTTTCGATCGGCGGGTGGTCGTACCAGCCCCCGACAAGACGGGCCGCAGCGCGATCCTCAAGGTGCATACTTCGGACGTTCCGTTGGCTCGCGATGTGAACCTGTCGCATATCGCTGCGGCGACTCCTGGCTTGGTTGGTGCCGACTTGAAGAACCTCGTGAATGAAGCCGCTTTGCTGGCGGCACGGCACAGGCGCGATGTCGTGCGGCAGCGTGACTTCCTAGACGCGCTCGAAAAGCTGATGCTCGGCCCGGCCCGCCAGCTACTATTGTCTCCTGAGGAACGGACGCGCATCGCCTATCACGAGGCGGGCCACGCCATCCTTGGCCTGGTGGTGCCGGCGGCGGATCCAGTGCAGCGCGTGACCATCACGCCCCGCGGCCAAGCGCTTGGGGTGACGTACCAGCGGCCCGAGGAGGACCGCCACAACTACGATGAGCTCTACCTGCGGGCGGTTATCATCGGCGCATTGGGAGGGCGGGCCGCCGAACAGCTGATCTACGGCAGCCGAACCACCGGCGCCGAGAATGATCTCGAACGTGCCACCGGATTGGCACGACACATGGTGACCCGCTGGGGCATGAGCGCGCGGTTTGGCCCGATGAGCCTTGCGGGCACGGATGGCTCGAGCGCGGTAGGCCTGCCGGCCGCGACCTCGTCGTTGTCATACGCAAGGCAGTCCAGCGAGGCAACGGCTCAAGCGATCGATGCCGAGGTCCAGGCCATTCTCGACGATTGCTACCGGCAGGCGCAAAGCTTACTTTCGCGCCATCGCCAGCCGCTGGAGCTGCTGGTCCAGGCGCTGCTGGAGCACGAGACTCTGGACCAGGACCGGATCCTGGCTGTCACTGGCCTCTCGCCTGTGGCGCCCTTGCTGGATGCACCGGTTGCAGCGCATAGCGCGTAGCCCGAGCTCCATCCAGCCTTTAGTTGGCGGCTAACGCCCATATTTTGGCATGGCGCTGGGGGCGTGAGGGTCGGTCCGGATCGCGTCGCTAGGCTTATGCGCTCGCTCGGCTTGGCTGGTGTGGTCCGAGGCAAGCGCCGCTGTACCACGATGCCGCTGAGGTGAGCGAGCGCCTCGAGGACCTCGTGGAGCGCAGCTTCAATCCAAAAGCGCCAACCGGCGGGGGGCGACATCAGCTAAGCCAGCACCTGGAGTGGCCTTGTGTACGCGACCTCCGTCATCGAGGCCGTCAGCCGCTTCATCGTCGGCTAGCGAGTGTCGGCTTCGTTGGCAGCCGAACTGGCTCTCGATGCGCTGGAGATGGCCATCTGGCGCCGGTGTGGTCAAGCCTGGAGGGACTGGTGCACCACTCTGACCGCGGGGTCCAGTACCTGGCCATCCGTTACTCTGAGCGTCTTGCCGAGGCCGGCGTCACGGCTTCAGTCGGCTCCCGAGGCAACAGCTTACGACTGTGATGATTATGGGGCGCGACTCCGGTCGGCCTGACCCCTGTTACGAGCGACCCCGTGTCCTTGCGTTGACGTGTCGTCCGGCCTGAGCTGCGCATTCCGCCAGGGCTGCTCGCCAGCCAGGCGGGCAGTGACCTTATAGGAGCCTGATCGCACCAGGTCCCTTCGCAGTCCTGTCCTTCCCGCCTGACCGGTGTGCTGCCGCCATCGATCCTGAGGAGATCAACAGCTTGTCAAGCATGGCACTTAGCCGGGAAGACGTCATCGTGGGCGTCGACACCCACAAGAATCAACACGTCGCCGTCGTTATCGACGGACTAGGAGGACGTCTCGGTGAATTGATGTTCGCTGCCAACCCCGCTGGCTATTCCTCCATGGTTGCCTGGTCGGGCAAATTTGGTGCTGTCGCTCGATTTGGGGTGGAGGGAACCGGCTCCTATGGCAGCGGGCTCGCTCGTTTCCTGCGCCGCAACGGTCATACCGTCCTCGAGGTCAGCCGGCCTCCCCGGAAGGGCGAGCGGAGGCTGTCGGGCAAGAGTGATTCGATTGACGCCGAGCACGCCGCGCGAGAGGTTCTCGCTGGAAAAGCTCGGTCTACACCAAAGCTGGCCGACGGAGCCATCGAAGCTATCCGACTCATC
>DATGVV010000466.1:0-9936 GCA_035299885.1 Chloroflexota bacterium
GTGCCCACGGAGACGCCGGCGATGACCCGCACCGCCTCGTCGACCAGGTTGCGGCTGCGCCGGCGGCTGTAGAGGCCGTTCATGGCGAACGCCACCAGGAAGCAGGCCACCACAACGCCCGCCGTCCCATATTGGGCCAGCCTCGACGGCAGCCGTACGAAAGGGATGATGTCCGTCTGAAACCGCAACCGGTAGGCGATCAAGTAGGCCGCGAGTGTGGCCAGGCTGTCGACCGCCAGCAGCGCCAGCGTGTCAAGAATGGCCAGTCGCGAGCGCTTCACGAGGGCGGTGGCACGAGGCGCGGCCGGAGCAGATTGGCCACGAGCGCCATCATGCAGCGCAGGGCGATACCGAGCATGATGAGCCAGTTCACCAGGAACAGCGTGCGGGCGCCGTAGTGCTTGCGGTGAAAGGTGACCATCGCATCGTAAAAGGCCAAGATCGAACGCACGCTTCGCTGACGGCTGCTCTGCCCCTTGTAATGGGTAATGACGACGCCGGGATTATAGAAAACCTTCCAGCCTGCGTCGCGGATGCGAAAGGCCCAATCCAGATCCTCCCCGTACATGAAAAAGCTCTCATCGAGCAGCCCGGCCTGCTGGATGGCTGCGGCACGGACCAGCATGGCGGCGCCCACCACACAGTCCACCTCGTTCAGCTCGTCCTCGTCAAGGAACGTGAGGTTGTACTGGGCGAACTCGCGGCTCTTGGGGAACAGCCTGTCCAGGCCAAAGGCGTGGTAGAAGGCTATGCGCGGGTTGGGGAAGCTGCGCCGGCAAGCCAGATCCAGCGTGCCGTCACCCTTGATGAGCTTGGGCCCGACGATGCCAGCCTCGGGGTGCTTGTCCATGAAATCGACCAGCTGCTCCAGCGCGCCGTCGGGCACGACGGTGTCCGGGTTGAGCAGCATGAGGTAGCGCGAGGGCCTGGCGGCTTGAATACCGCGATTGTTCGCGGCGGCGAAGCCGTCGTTGCTGGGGCTCACGATCAGCTGCACCTCAGGGAACTCGGCACGCACCATGTCAGCGCTGCCATCGTTCGAGCAGTTGTCGACGACGATGGTCTCGAAGCTGCAGCGGCACTGGCTGGTGTGCAGGGATCGCAGACAGTCCCGCAGCAGATCGCGTACGTTGTAGTTCACGATGGTGACCGTGAGGTCTAGTTGGGAGTCGGGAGTCGGGAGTCGGGAGCCGGTCACCGCCGCCAATCTTCCGGTTTGTGCCGCAGCCGCCACCACCAGCCGGCGGGGTAACCGAGCATCTTGGCCACATCACCGCTGAGCCTGATGAGCGGCAGCAAGGCCAGCATGTAGGCCCACTCGGCCGCGGTCGCGCCCCCGCCCAGCTTCATCAACCGCCGCAGCGGCTTCCAGAGGTAGGCAGTCCCGCCAAGCAGGCTCGACAGCATCAGGTAGCCGACCGCGCCCCGGTGCCGCCGCGCATCGGGGAAGAACAGGCAGGCCGCCGTGGCCACGAGATGCATGTAGGCCGCGTAGCGGAGGGTGTGGCGCGCGCGCCACAGGTCGGCCTTGCCGTCGCCTCGGGCATAGCGGTAGTACTGCCGGAAGAACGCAGGCAGGCTGGAGCGCGGGCGGAAGCGCACCGTCGCGCGCGGCTCAAAGGCTACCCGCACGCCGGCCACGCGCCTCAAGTTCAAGTCGAAGATCAAGTCTTCGCAGTAGTCCAGCCATTCCGGGTAGCCGCCCACCTGCCGCCAGACATTCTTGCGAAAGGCGAGCGATCGGCTTGACGGCAGGAACGTCGCTGGGTCGACATCATCGAGGGCCGGCAGCACCGTCGCGCCCATGGCCGCCTCGACTGGGCTGCGCGGGTCGGGCTCGAAGAAGCCGGCCACGACCTCGGCCTGGTGGCACTGCAACGGGGCGGTGATGAGCCGCAGCCAGTCGGGTTTCAGTCGGACGCCGGCGTCGGTCACGACCACCACGTCGTTGCGTGCGTCTTCGATGCCGCGGTTGCGGCCCTGCGAGATATTGGCGCCCGGCAAGCAGATGAGCCGCACCGGCTCCCCGTAACCCCGGATCACATCAGGTGTGCCATCGATCGAGCCGCCATCAACGACGAGGACCTCGTCCGCGGGCGTATCCTGGGCCAGGAGGTCGTCCAGAAGGCCGCCGATGGCGCTCGCCTCGTTGAGGACGGTAAGGACGACGGAAACACCAGTTTGTTCCTCTCCCGCCTGCGGGAGAGGCGAGGTTAGGGTGTCGCGGCCGCCAGGCCGCTCCTCAGCAGCTTCGGCGCTCAAGGTACCCTCACCCTCGCCCTCTCCCGCCGCGGCGGGAGAGGGGACTGATCGTACAGGCGCAGCACGGCGGGCGCGAGCACGGGCCAGTCGTAGTTGGCCAGCACCAGCTCGCGGGCGGCGGTGCCCAGGCGCTGACGCCGGGCGGGATCGAGAGCCAGCTCGACCGCGGCGCTGGCCAGACCCGAGGTGGTGTCGGCCAGGCGCAGGTGGACGCCGTCGGCCACGGCCAGGCCTTCGGCCCCGAGAACGGTGGAGGCGATGCCCAGGCCCATGGACATGGCCTGCAGCAGCTTGAAGCGCGATCCTCCGCCGGCCCGCAGCGGCGCCAGATACACCGCGGCAGCCTCAAAAAAGGGCCGGATGTCGGGCGGGCTGGCAACCACGCGAATGCCGTCGTGGCCGTCCAACCGCAGGATGGACGGCACGGGCGCGCGGCCAGCCAGAACGAGCTCGGCATCCGGTAGCTGGCGACGAATCAGCGGCCAGATGTCGCGGACGAGCCAGCCTACGGCATCGACGTTGGGCCGGAAATCGAGCGTGCCCGTGAACAGGAAGGTGTTGTTAGGCGGCGGCGCTTGGGCCGGCTTGAACGCGGCGGCTTCCACCCCATTGGGGATCACCTCCACGGGAAGCGTCCGATCCAGATCGAGCAGCGCCTGCCGGTCCTCCTCGGAAACGGCGACCACGGCGTCGGCCTGCTGGCAGGCGCGACGCTCGTACGCCCGCAGCCTGAGCCACTGCAATAGCGAATAGGCAGCGCCGGCCAACCGGCCTCGCGCGAGGTCCACAGCGAAGGTGCGCCGCTGCAGCATCCACTCGGCGTTGTGGCAGTCGAAGACCGTGCGGCCCTTGGCCTGGTCCAAGTACTGGACCATCTCGATGCCCTCGGCCTGGACCACGTCCGCCTCCGCCTCTGCAACTGCCCGGGCGAAGTCGTCCGAGTGCAGCCGCATGGCCATGTCCGGCAGCCTTGAGAACGACGCCTGCAGAGCGCGCTCTGCCAGGCTGCGCACCAGCGCCGGAAAAGTCCGCACCTCCGCGGCCCACTCCGGCAGGACGTGGACGGCCTCCACCTCGGCCGGGCTGCGCACGAACGAATAGACGGCCACCTCGTGCTGCTGCGCGGCGATCTTGGCCAGGTTCAGGTTCCGAATCGCGGCTCCCTGATGCGGCGGATACGGCAGCTGCGGCGTGAGGAACAAGACCCGGCTCATAACTCCTCGGGGTCCCCGCCGAGTTCACCGAGGCGGGGTTTAAGCCAGCGAATGATAAACGTCGAGGGTCTGCTTGGCGGCACGCTGCCAGGAGAACTCCGCTGCCCTGGCCAGCCCTTTGCGCCTGAGGTCGGCCACCAGGTCGGCATCGGTCAGCAGCCGCCACAGCCCCTCGGCGATGGCCGAGACGTCCTGGGGATCGATCAGCAGCGCCGCGTCGTTCGCGATCTCGGGTAACGACGAGACGTTGGACGTCAGCACCGGCGTGCCGCAGGCCATGGCCTCGAGCACGGGCAGGCCAAAGCCTTCGTAGAGGCTGGGAAAGGCCAGCAGCCGCGCGCCCTGGTAGAGACTCGGCTCGAGCCGCCGGGTTATCACGCAATCGGCGTGACGCTCCACAGCCTCCAAGACGGGCTCGGCCAGCCAACCTGGCGCCCCGGCCAGCAGCAGCTTGCCTTCATAGCCTCGGCGGCGGACCTCCAGGAAGGCTTCGATCAGCCGCGGCAGGTTCTTGCGGGGTTCGAACGTGCCGGCGAACAGCACGTAGTCCTGTGGCGCATCGGCGAGCGGCTCCGCTGGGGGCGCGAAGCCGGGCGCTTCATAGATAACGTGGACCTTTTCGGCCGGCGCGTCGAGCAGCTCCAACAGATCAAGTTGGGTGGCCTGCGAGACGGCGATGACGGCATCGGCGCTCTCCACGGCGTGGCGGATGTGGCCGTTGAAGTAGGCCTGGCTGGCGGGCGTGAGGAAATCGGGCCAGCGCAGGAACGCCAGATCGTGCACGGTGATCACGGAGCGGCAGCGTCGCACGAACGGCGGGATGTAATCGGGCGAGTGCAGCACGTCCAGCCCTCGCGGCAGCAGCTCGAGCGGCAGCAGGGCCTGCTCCCAGCGATGGTGGCTGGGCGTGAACAAGCGGCCGCTGTGGACGTTCTTCGGCGCGCCCAGCACGAGCGGCTGCCGGGCTCGGGCAGCCTCGAGCAGCAGCAGCTCGTCGGAGGCAAGCTCGGGCAGGCTCGCCAGGGCTTCGGTCAGGCGGCGGGTGTACACGCCGGTGCCACCCGCGGTGAAATGGGCGATCCGGCAATCAATGCCTATGCGCACGCACGCTAGCCTAACTGTTCCTCCCCCACCGCACTGGGAGAGGCTAGGTGAGGGCGCTCTAGCTTTGCAGCTCGCCGAACAGCGAGCCCACTGTCGGCCGGCGCAGGCGCTCCCGCTCTTGCAGCAGGTTCCCCAAATCGGCGTCGCCCTCAGCGGCGGCCTCAACCGCCTCCTCCGAGGCCTCGGCGCCCGTCGGTGTGCTCAAGATGACGTCGAGCTTGGGGCCGATGCCCTCCATCTCCTCTGCCTGCCGCGGATCTAGCCGGCGGATCAGCTCGTGGAAGAGGGCGTAGTGCTCCTTCTCGTCCTTGGCGATGAAGCGCAGCAGCTTCTTGGCGTCCTCGTTGTCGGTGGCCTCGACGTGCGCTTCGTAGAGGCTCATGGCGTCGAGCTCGGCGGCGGCATCCAGCCGTAGGCCGCGCGCCAGCTCGGCATCGGACATCTTGCGCGGGGCGTTGTAGGTGAACGGATCTGTTTGCGGCATCAGCGGGCCCTCCTGCCACTGGGAGGTGGAGTTTCGATCGTGCAGATGGCGTGCGGACGCTTGATGCGCAGCACCATCGTCTCGAGCACCCGGAAATGGTGGTTCATCTTGTCGGTCGTGAGGTAGGCAGTGGTCATGTCGAGCCCGAGCACCAGGTCCAGGTTCTCCGGCCCTGTGGCGACGACCACGACTGATGGATCGGGCAGCACCGGCGTGACGTACACACCCGAGGTGGCCAGCTTGCGCACCTGGTCGATCTCCAGCACGCCGGTGTTCTCGAACATGCGGTTCATGGCCACCAGCATGCGCGGGCTCACCGCCACGGCGAAGGGGCCGCCGAAGCCGCCCGACGCCAGCCGCTCGACGGCGTTGGTGATGTCGCGGAAAGCGTTGCCCATGGCCGACCAGTCGGACTGCTCGACGGTCAGCCGGCCGGGCACATTACGCAGTCCGTCGTAGCCCATGTCTTGGCGGCCGTTGAAGATGACCTCATCCTCCAATCGCGCGCAGAAGGCCGTGGCCGAAGCGGCCGCGCCGGTGTCGAGCGGCATACCCGTTTGGTTGGCCTCCTCCAGGTCGCGCCAGTGGATCATGAAGTCCTTGTGCAGGATGGGCAGCGGCAAATAAACCCGGCCCGAAGCCGTGATCTCGTCGCAATCGGCTTCGCCCAGCATGTCTATAGCGCCGAGCGTGCGGCCTGCGAAACGGTCGTTCGGCGCCACCTGATAGCCGGGGCCGAGCGGCCCGAAGACGTTCAGCATGCGGCGGCCGACGAGTGTGCGCCGGGCGATGTCGACGACCATATCATCGAAGGCTTTCCATTGCTCGGAGGTGAGTGGCGCCTGGTCGCGCCCAAGAAAGTCGCTCAAGGTTAAGGCTCCTCGTGGTGGATGCTCCACCGCACCAGCACGGAAGGTGCCACTGTTAGGATGGGCTCGTGAGAGATCGTTCCTCTCCCATCGCGGTGGGAGAGGCGAGGTGAGGGCACCCAGAGCTTGGCCCGTCCTGGCTGCTACGCTGCTGCTCGCTGCGTGCGGACCGGCCGGTCCGCCGGCTGGCTCCGCCTCGGCAGCTGGTAGCTCGGCGGCCGCAAAACCGGCAGCTTCAGCGACCTCGGCTGCCCAGAGCTCGGCTCCCGCGAAGCCGACCTCCTCGGCGGCTCCGAGCTCTGCCGCTGCCAAGCCGTCCGCCAGCACCGCGGGACAGCAAGCCAGCGCCGATTGGCCCATGTACCACCACGATCCGGCGCACAGCGGCGTCGGGCCGGCGGAGCCGGCGATGTCCGCGCCCAAGCAGGTGTGGTCCGTACCGGTCGACGGCGTGGTCTACGGCCAGCCGCTGGTCTTCGGCGGGCGTGTGTTCATCGTCACCGAGAACGACACCGCCTACGCGCTCGACGCCAATGATGGCAAGGTCGTGTGGCAGCAGCACGTCGGCGAGCCGGTCCCGCGTTCGGCGCTGCCGTGCGGCAACATCGACCCCAGCGGCTTCACCGCCACGCCGGCCATAGACGCCGGCAAAGGCGTGCTGTACGCCGCCGGGCGCCTTCAGCCGGCGCACCACGAGCTGTTTGGCTTCGACCTTGCCAGCGGCGCCGTGAAGTTTCGCCGGCCAGTCGATCCGCCCGGCGCCGACTCGCGCTATCTGCAAGAACGAAGCGCGGTCATGGTGGCCAACGATCGTGTATACGTCTCCTTCGGAGGCAACTTCGGCGATTGCGGGCCCTACAAGGGCTGGGTTGTGGCCTCGGCCCCTGACGGCCAGGGCAATCTCTCGAGCTGGGCCGTGCCAACCCAGCGCGAAGGCGGCATCTGGGCGCCGCCCGGACCGGTCCTCGACTCGAACGGCGATCTGCTGCTGGCCGTCGGCAATGCCGAATCCACCAGCCAGTTCGACTACGGCAACGCCGTTGTCCGTCTCTCGCCCGATCTCAAGCTGAAGGACTACTGGGCGCCTGCCGATTGGGCCGAGCTCAGCCGGCGCGACGCCGACATTGGCTCGATCAGCCCGGCCATCCTGCAGAACGACCAGACCTTCCAGAGCGGCAAGAACGGCAGCGGCTATCTGCTGCGCACGAGCAAGCTGGGGAACATTGGCGGCGAGGCTTTCAAGGCCACGGTGTGCCGCGCCGCCTTCGGCGGGACGGCCTATCAGCCGCCGATGCTGTTCGTGCCGTGTACCGATGGCCTGGCCGCGGTGCGCGTCGGCAGCGGCTCGTTCGAGGTGGCCTGGCACGCCGGCGCGCAAGCCACCAACGCGCCGCCCGTCGTCGCCTATGGCTCGGTGTGGCAGATCGATGGCGGGGGCGCCCTGCTGCAGCTCAATCCGGCCACCGGGCAGGTCCGCAACCGAGCCGCTCTGCCCACGCCGGTAACCGCCCATTTCCTCAGCCCCGCTGCCGCCGGCGGCAAGCTGTTCGTGACCTCCGGCAAAAACGTGATCGCCTTTGGCGTCGCATGACAGAATGCCTCTGTGCCCCGCCTGGATCGCCTTTCTGAGCTGCAGCGCAGCCGGCTGCTCAGCCATAACGTGCTGGTGCACGACGACGCGCCGTTTGTCCGGCCGGCCAAGGGGCTGGCAGAGCTGCGGCTGGCGCTGGTCACCACGGCGGGCGTTCACCTGCGCGGCGACACACCGTTCAAAGGCGGCGAGCAGACCTACCGCGTCATCCCCTCCGGCGCTTCTGCCAGGGACGTCCTGCTCAGCCACAGCAGCATAGGCTTCGACCGCTCGGGTCTGATCCGCGACCTCAACCTCGTATTTCCCATCGACCGCCTGCGCGAGATGGCCGACCGCGGCGAGATCGGCGGCATCGGGGCCAACCACTACAGCTTCATGGGCGCGCAGACCAAGTACGAGCGGCTGATGGACGAGACCGGCCCGGACGTGGGCCGGCGCCTCAAAGAGGAGGGCGTCGACGCCGTCCTGCTGACCGGCGCCTGACCGCTGTGCACGCACACCGTGGGTGTGATTGCGCGGGAGATCGAGGCGGCCGGCGTGGCCACCACCTCGATCAGCATGGTCCGCGAGCACACGGAGCAGGTCAAGCCCCCACGGGCGCTGTTCGTCCCCTTCCCATTCGGCCATCCGCTGGGCAAGCCTGAGGACGCGGACCTGCAGCTGAAAGTGATGCGCGCCGCCCTGGCGCTCTTCGACCGGCCGACCGGCCCCGTCCTGGAGGACTACCCAGAGGACGCCTTCGAGGGACAGGACCTCAACCTGCCCCAAGCGGCCGACGTGGCCAGCTCGGCCAAGACGAACGACGTCGCCTTCGAGGTGACCTCGCTGCGCGCTCACTACGAGCAGTGGGTGGAGAAGCACGGCGGGCGCACCAACGTGGGCCTAACCGGCGTGGACGAGCGCAAGTTCCGCGGCCTGGTCCGCTTCCTGGAAGCCTTCGCCCGCGGCGATGAGGACGCTGACCTGCCCGATCGCAAGCCCGAAGTCGCGATCCCGCAGTTCGCTCGCTACGCCTGCGACGACCTGCGCTCGTTCTACTTCGAGGCGCGGATGCAGCAGAAGCCCGGCGCCGATTTTCAGGACGTGAACCGCTGGTTTTGGGGCGAAACCGCGGCCGGCAACCTGCTGCGCGCCGTGCGCGACCGCATGGTCGCCACCGACGACCCGGCGCTCAAGGCCCTGGCTTTCGGCATCGCGCGCTAGCGGCCGTATCAGGCGGCGAGCCGCCTCGTTTATACCAGCGACATGACGGCCACGTTGCTGCACCCGGTATTGCTCACCGCGCTCGAGTCAGAGCGCTCCTTTCCCCGCTCCGGCCAGCTTGGCGGCATGATGGCCCTAGTGCTGGCCATCGTCGTGCTCGGCCTGCTGCTCGGCTAGAAGAACAGCTTCTCGACGGGAATGCTGATGCCCGCAAAGAGCGGGCATTCCAGCGTGTCGCCTTCCTTGAGCGGCGGCTGCTCGCGGAACCCTTGCGGGGTCAGCTCATAGCGGTAGATGACCCGCTCGACGGGATCGGGCATCCAGTAGTAACGAGCGCCCATGCGGCTGTAGAGATTGAGCTTCACGCCCTCATCACGATGACGTGTCCCCGGCGAAAGCACTTCCACGATGATGTCCGGCGCTCCGTGGACGAAATCGTCAGTGATGATCTGGAGCCGCTCTTTGCTGACGAACAGCACATCAGGCTCGGTGACGTTGTGCTCGTCAAAGAACACATCGAACGGGGCGACGTACACCTCCCCATAGCCGGCCTCTTCCGCGCTCCGGAGCCAAGATGCGAAATTGAGCACCGCCCGTTGGTGGCGTCTGTTCGGTGATGGGCTCACGAGCAACTCCCCGTCCACGATCTCGTAGCGCTTCCCATCGTCGGGGAGCTGCTTCAGGTGCTCATACCTGATCCTCGAGTCGATAATCGCCATTTCCTGCTCCTACCGGTCGGCGTCAGTATGGCATTCCAGCTTAGAAGTCGGTCTTTCCGGTAAAGGCGAAGCGGCCAAGCTTCAGGGCGGGGACGAGTGACCCGCCGAACCAGCCGCGCTCCAGCTTGAGGTCGTGGCCGATGCCCTGCACCGTGTCGAGCGCCTCGAGGATGTTTTGGCTGAAGCGCAGGTTCTTGACCGGGTACTGGACCTCGCCGCGTTCGACCCACCAGACGCCGTCGCGCGTCATGCCGGTGATGATCGTCTCCAGCGGCCGGATGACATTCACGTAGTGGAAGC
Source organism: Chloroflexota bacterium (assembly GCA_035299885.1). Classification (GTDB taxonomy): domain Bacteria; phylum Chloroflexota; class JAJPGV01; order JAJPGV01; family JAJPGV01; genus DATGVV01. The sequence goes on from DATGVV010000466.1 coordinate 9,747, forward strand.
GCGACACCCAGAGGCCACGCTCAATGCTGCCGACCAGCTCTTCCAGGCTCTTGTCGCCCGGCGCCAGGTGCAGGTGCCCGGGCATGGGGCCCATCGGGTTGGGCGCCGGCAGGGCGTGGCCGGTGTTGGGTACGCCCTGCTTGGCGGCGGTGTAGCTGTCGTACACCACGCCCTTCGCGACGCCGCGCTC
>DATGVV010000467.1:0-4425 GCA_035299885.1 Chloroflexota bacterium
CCCAGAAGACAGCCCTGCTGTTCTTCGATGCCTTGAACATGTACCTCCATCCGGAGGATGACGCCGCCAGCAAGGCGGTGGAGGCCTCGGGCGTGGTGGCCGCCATGCAGAAAATCAACCGGGCCTGTCGGTCTGCCGGTATCGCTGTGTTCTACGCTCAGGCCGATCACCGGCCCGACCACCGCGACTTCGCGCCCCACATTGTCGATCGGGGACATCGCCAAACTAGTGAAGCGCCGTACCTGACGGAGCCACCGGCGGCCGTGTCCGGCAGTTGGGCCGCCGGGATCATTCCTGAATTAGCCCCAGAGGCAGGCGACTACATCATCAAGAAACATCGCTGGAGCGCCTTTTACCAGACGCATCTCGAGCTCAGTCTTCGAACGGCCGGCATCGATACGATCATGCTCGCCGGCGGTTCGACCGAGGTTGGCGTCGCCAGCACAGCCTACGCGGCCAGGGACCGCAACTTCAATCTGATCGTCCTTAGAGATGCCTGCCGCTCAGGCAGGAAGGGCGTCGATGCCTTCTTTGCCGAACACGTCTTCCCGGTGTTCGGCCGCGTCATGACCGTGGACCAGGCAATCACCGCGATTGAGGGCTAGTTCCGGTAAGCCGCACCTCGCAGCACTGATCCCGGCAAATCCCCGGACAGCTGCCCGTGGTCGTAGATGACCTGGCCGTTGACGATCGTGTAGTACAGCCCTTCCGAGCGCTGCACCATGCGCTTGGTGTTGGCCGGGAAGTCCTCGGCCCACTCCGGCTCGCAGGGCGCCACCCTTTCAGGATCGAACAGCGTCAGGTCGGCGGCGTAGCCCGGCCGAAGTAGCCCGCGCCCCTCCAGCCCGTAGATCGAGGCCACCTGGAAGGTGAGCTTGTGTACCGCCTGCTCGAGGCTCATCAGCCCCTCTTCTCGCACCCACTTCGACAGCAGCACGGTGCCGTAGCCGAAGTTGGCGTCGAACTGGACGTGCGCGCCGGCATCGGACTCGCCAATCAAGATATAGGGGCTGCGCAGGATCTCGCCGGTGGCCAGCGGATCGCCGCCGTTCGCCGTCAGAAACGTCAGCCCGGGGTCGTCGAGGCAGGCATCCAAGAAGGCGTCGATGGGGTCCTGACCGCGCATGGCCGCCAGGTCCGCCACGGTCTTGTGGAGGTAGCGCTCGTTCTCCGGCTTGCCCACGGCGATGATGTCCAGCAGGTCCCAGCGGCGGTGGAAGGTCACCGGCCGGTCGGTGTTGAAGTCATCGCGCAGCTTCTGCCGCGTCTCGGGGTCGCCCAAAGCCTGGTTCCGAATGGCTCGTGGCAGGAACATCACGTTCTTCCACACCGGGAACTCGTCGAACACCTGCACGTTATCGAGGGTGAAGCGGCGGTACAGCGGCGCGGTGTTGGTCAGCCCATAGGCGCGGTAGCCATCACGGAACGTGGGCGCGATGGCCTCCAGCTGCTCACGCCACAACGTCGGCTGGTTCCAGCTGTGCAGCACGATCTGCCAGATGATCGGCCGGCCGGTGCGCTTGGCCAGCGCGTCGTACCAGGGGATGTGCTCGACTTTGTTGAAGCCCAGGATGACCTGGAGGACGCCCTGGTTGGCGCCCGCGAACACGTCGCACAACCCAAAGAGCTCGCCGTCGCTGGCCAGCCGGCTGGAAACCGGCTTGCCGTCCTCCCGGAAATGCCGCTCGTTGCGGTTCGTGGACAGACCGATGGCCCCACCAGCCATTGCCTCGTGGACCAGGCGCCGCATGACCTCGATCTCCTCGTCAGTGGCCTCGCGCTCCACCGCCTCCTCGCCCATAACCGCGTGACGCACGGCGATATGGCCGACCAGCCCGGCGACGTTGACGCCGACCTTGCCCTCCAGCCGGTCCAGGTAGTCGCCATAAGAGCGCCAGCCCCAGGGCACGCCAGCCACCAGTGCCTCGCGCGGCATGGCCTCCACCCGCACGAAGCTCTTGACCAGCGCATCCTCGCCGCCGGGCCGGACCGGCGCCAGCGCCAACCCGCAGTTGCCCATCACCACGGTCGTCACGCCGTGGGCTGGCTCCGAGGTGCCGTACGGGTCCCACAGGATTTGCGCGTCCAAATGCGTATGGTGGTCGATGAAACCGGGCGCGACCACCAGGCCATCGGCGTCGATCGTGCGCGCCGCGCCATCTCGCAGACGCCCGACATCGGCGATCTTGCCGTCCTTCACGCCCACGTCGGCCCGGTAGCCGGGCAGACCTGAGCCATCGACGACCAGGCCGTTACGAATCAGGAGATCGAAGGTCACGGTGCACTCCTAGGGCATGATTTTAGTGACGTCGAACTGCTGCAGCTTGGGCAGGCTGAGGCTGGCGAACTGCCGCGCGTTGTCGAGGCCCTGCCTGTCCACCTTCAGCTCGTCGTTCAGCACGGGCATCGCCTCGGCGGCGATCGCCTTCAGCTTCTCCCGGTCGTCGATCTGCAGGTACTTGGCCAGCACCTTGGTCACGAACTCCGGGTCGCTCCGGATGCGCTTCACGGCTGCCGCGTAGGCCCGGCCAACCGCTTTGATCTCATTGGGATGCTGCTGATAGTAGCCGCGGGAGGTGGCGAAGCCGATGGTCGACACCGGCACGTCGATCTTGCTCAGGTCGGCCAGGACCTTGAGGTCGCTGGCCATCGTGGCAGCGCTGTCGACCATGCCCAGGTCGATAGCCCCGTTCTGCACGGCCCCCTGGATGGTGGGGATATCGTTCAGGCGGATGATGGTGTAGTCCTTGGTCTCCTCCAGGCCGGCCTGCTGGGCAACCAGATGGAGGGCGGTATCGGAGTAGGAGCCGGGCGTCGTCACGCCAACCTTGTGGCCCTTCAGGTCCTTGGCCGCGATCAGGTCGGCACGGTCCTTCTTGGCCACCATGAACTGGATGATGCGCTCCATGGTCGAGCCGAAGTAGACGAGCGGCGCGCCCTCAACGACAGCGTTCATCGTCGACGTGGAGGAGGTGATGAGCATGTTGATGTCGCCGCCCAGCAGCGCCGACAGGCCTACGGTGCCGGCACCGGCCTTGACCACCTGCACGTCCAGGCCCTCGTTGGCGAAGTAGCCGCCCTCGGCCGGCGCCCACAGCTGGATCTGATTGGCAGAGATGACCGAATAGCCGGCAGTGAGCTTGGTGGCGGCGGGTTTGGCTGAAACGCTGGCGCTCGCGGGCGAGACGCCCGCGCTATTGGATGCGCCGCAGCCGGCCAGCAGCAGCAGCACGCTTAGGAGCATGGTGAAACTCCCTCTCCCGCCGCGGCGGGAGAGGGTTGGGATGAGGGAACCTGAGGCCACGACCACCCTCACCCTAGCCCTCTCCCGCCAGCGGGAGAGGGGATGCCTTTGTTCCCTCATCGCGTTAACCTGTGAACTTGCCGACCTGGTTCAGCGCGAAGTCGACGAACTGATGGTCGATCACCGGCTTCAGGTCGAGCCGCTCCTTCTGATACCCCTGGGTGATGAAGAAGTCCTGCTGGTCTGCCAGGTCCTTCTCGTTCGGCAGACCGTCTGGGTTGAGGCCAGGCAGACCCATCTTTTCGTATAGCGCCCGATCCTTAACGGTGGTGTGGCCGAGGAGGCTCTTGATCACGTCTTCCTTGTCCTTGCCTTTGGAGAAGGCCAGCGTGTAGTCGCGTACTCCCCGCAGGTAGGCGGTCATGAGCTTCTTGCCGACGTCGGGCTTCTCCTCGACAAATTTGGGACCGTAGATGACTACGGCCGCCTGGTACCCGACGTACTTGTCCTTATCGGGCATGAAGCTGGCCAGGCCCTTTTCCACCCACTGCGTGGCGAATGGCTCGATGGTTTGAGCCGCCTCGATGGCCTTGTTCTGCAGGGCGGCGCCCTGGTCGGGGTAGCCGATGATGGGGTTGTCGACGTCCTTGACGCTCAGGCCGACCGTTTTCATCATGCGGCTGATGAGGTACTCGCCCGAGTTGTCGGTGCTGCTGATGGCCACCTTGCGGCCTTTGAGATCGGCCGGGCCCTTTATCTGATCGGCCAGGTCTTTGCGGGCCAGCACGTAGGCAAAGGTGAAGCCCGGCTCATTGGAGCCTTTGTCGGCCACGATCCGCAGCGCAATCCCACGCTGAATGGCAGCGTACAGCGCCCCGCTGGTGCTGCTGCCGGCCACGTCCAGCTGGCCGCTGGCCAGGAACGGCACCATCTGCGGCCCGGATTGCAGCCGCTCGTAGTCGATGGCCAGGCCGGCTTCTTTTAGGTAGCCGCGATCGTCGGCCAGGTAGAAGCCGGCGTCCGAGATCGAGCCGACGGTGGCCACCTTCACGGTGGTCAGGCCCGCGGCCGCCGCGGCAGAACTGGCGGGCGAGGCGGCCGGCTTAGCGGCCGAAGCAGCCGGCTTGGCCGAGACCACCGCGCTGGCGGCCGGCGGCGCGCTCGAGGTGGCCGGCTTAGCG
>DATGVV010000468.1:0-2334 GCA_035299885.1 Chloroflexota bacterium
ACGTCGCCCTCGATCGGGAACACGCTGGCGGTCTCAGAGCAATTGCCACCGATGCTGGTCAGATAGCGGGTATCGGCCTGGAACAGCTCCCAGTGGCCGGTATTCGGCGGCGAGACGATGCAGGACAATTGGCGCTCGGCCATCGCTTTCCGCACTCGCGCCCAGCGTTGGTCTCGCTCAGCCAGCGTCAGGCGCGGCAGGTCGAGCTTGGCCGCCATGTTCAGCTCTACCAGCTGGTCACGAAGCTGGTGACGACCCGGTTGAACTGCTCGGGATATTCGCGGAAGTGGAAATGCCCAGCGTCGCTGGCGATGTACATGTGCGCCCGCGGGTTGTGCTCCGCGATCATGTCGTAGAGCTTGAGGCCGCATTCGAGGATGGCCGAGGGATCCTTTCGCCCCCAGAACACCAGCGTCGGCAGCTGCAGCCGGCCTTCCTCGAGCCAGCGCAGCGTCTCTTGCTTCTGATCGGCCAGGCTGCGGTTGAAAAGGGCTTCGCCGCCGCCTTTCCAGCGCCGCTTGGTGTCCTGAGCCTTGGGCCGGGCTTCCAGCCAAACGGCGGTATCGATGTACTCCGGAGTAAGGTGCTCGGGCTTGTATGACAGCTTGCCCCAGCGGAACAGCACCTCCTCGCGCACATCCGTGGGAGCGCCTACCAGCAGCTTGTCACGGCGGTGCGGATCGCCCACCAATGGCGCGAGCGTCATGCTGTCGACGACGACCAGCGTCTTCACATGGTCCTGGTGCTCCAGCGTGATCCGTCCCGCCAGATAGCCGCCGCGTGACTGGCCGACCATGTGGACCCTATCCAGGCCGAGCGCTTCCACGAAACCCCACATGTGGGCCACCTGGTTCTGAATGGTGAAGCCATCCTCCGTCTTGGGGTTGTCGGTCATGCCGCTGCCGAGCTTGTCGGCGGCGAGGACCCGAAAGTGTTTGCTCAGGCCGCCGATGTTCAGCGTCCAGGCGTTAGCGCTCGCGCTGCCGTCCCAGCCATGCCCGTGGCAGAGCACCATCGGCTCGCCCTGGCCGACGTCGTAATAGCGGGTGCGAATGCCGTTAACGTCGATGAACTTGGCCTCGAAGCCGCACAAGGAGGCGGTGGGCGAAACGGGCGATACAGCAGCCATCCCGGCAGAATACACGATTGGACGACCCTCCCCCTAGCCCTCGTCCAGAGGGAGAGAGAACCTCGGCTACTTCTGCGGCTTCCAGCCGCGGCTCTTCAGCTCCTGGTACGCCTGCCTCACGAGAGAGTAGTCGTACATCTGCTCCATCGGCGGGATCTCGCCGACTGGCAGCTGGAGGAGGGTGGCCCGAACCAGCGCGTCCTGCCGCTGAGCCTCAACCGGCATGGAGCCATCCTCCGTCATGGCGATGCGCGTCGTGTCATAGTCCTGGGCCATGTCCTCGGGCGGCTGCTTGGCATAGCCGACGAGGATGCGGACGCTCTCGTCTTTGAAGGCCTTGAAGTACTCCCGCCCTTGCATCGTGGCGTACATCAGCTTCTTGGCGCGATCGTGGTGCTCCTGCAGCTCCTTGTTGCTCGTCGCCAACCCGTTGTACAGCAACTGCACCTGGACGAGGTCGTACAGCATGTGACCCTTGTAACCCGATTTCTGCAGCTGGCCCACGAAGCTGGTGCCAACCACGGCGGCGGGCACGGCGCCGGACTGCAGCGCCACCACGCTGCCGCTCGAAGACCCCAAGGCGGTGTAGGCGATGGTGGATTGATCGATGTGCTTCTGATCCAGAAGCATCCGCACTGTCAGCTCGTTCGAATCCCCACGACTGTTCACACCGATCGTCTTGCCCTTGAGGTCCTCCAGGGTCTTGATATCGGGCGCGGCCCAGAGCTGCTGGACCGACCGGTCGGCGTTGGTGTAAATCACCTTGAGCGGCGCGCCTTTGATGATTGCGCCCATGGCTGAGGCCGCCGAGGCCGTGTAGGGAATCTCGCCGGCCAGCAGGGCCGGCACCGCGAGCCCGCCGACGGCAATGACGATCTCGACGTCGAGCCCTTGCTCCTTGTAGTAGCCCTTGTCGATCGCGGCGAGAAAGGGCGTGTAGACGGCGGCATAGTTGCTGAGCGAAAGCTTGACCTTATCGAGCGAACCGCTCTGCTGGGGCGCCAGAGAGGCCGCGGCGGACTGGGTGGAAGGAAGAGGTAACGCCGCGGGCCCGGCACAGGCGGACAACGCCGCAAGCACCACACCCAGCAAGATGATGAGCCGCCGGTGCATAAGCCGCCTCCTATTTCTGAGGCTGCCAGCCGCTGGCCTTCAGCTCCTGGTTGACTTCGGCCAGGATGCTGTAGTCGTAGATCCGGCTGACG
>DATGVV010000469.1:0-9679 GCA_035299885.1 Chloroflexota bacterium
AGAGTGCCCTCTTGAACGCGCAGCGCACCCACGACAAGGGCGGCCGCTGCGCCCGCGGAGGCTCCGAACAGCGTGATGCTGCCGCCCAGCAGATTGAAGCCCATCACCTGCATGGTGCGTTGGAACATCCGCTGCACGCGCCCGGCCAGCCGGTCGCCCCATTCTTTGCTAACCCCGAACGCTTTAAGTGTGGCCAAGCCCTGCATGTTGTCGAGGAAGTCGGCACTGAGACTCCCAAACTCCCGGCGATAGTCGCTGCTCACCCTGCGAGTGGCGTTGCGGTAAACGCTCGGAATCACGAGGGTGGCCACCGCTGCGATGAGGAACACCAGCGCGATCTCCAGATCCATGGCCAGCATGAAGCCGAACAGGATCAGCGGGGTCAGCCCGGCAATAGCCACCTGCGGCAAGTATTGGGCGTAGTAGATTTCCAAACGCTCGACGTCTTCGACCATCGAGTTGGCCATGTCGCCAGTGCGCTGCTGGTCGAAATAGCCAGGGCCAAGGCGAAGCGCCTGGTCGTACAGCATGCGGCGAAAGCGCAGCTTCATCCTTCCGCCGGTGTTGCTGCCCACCTGTTCGCGGACGAACTGCAGGCCAGCGCGGACAACTACTAGAAGCGCGATCAACACCAGGATGCCCCACAGCTCGGCGAAGGCGGCGCCTCGGAAGACGCGGGCGATCGTTTGGCCGCTGAGCGTCAGCCGCAGGATGGCCACAGGCACCGTCGCCAGACCAATGAGCGTGGCCAGCAGGATGCGCCGCTGGAATCCGCTCGCCAGTCGCCACAAACGGCCAGTCCAGGTACAAGTAGTTCTTCCTTCCGCTACACCGGCGTTGGCTGCTTCCAGAACGTCCGCCAGTCCACAGAGGAGGGCACGGCTTCAGACCGGACCACGATCTCGCGCTTCAGCTCCTCGGCGCAAGACCGACGCAGCATATGCCGGGGATCGCGCCCCTCCTGCACATCGCGGACAGCCGCCAGCAGCTGCTGGCGAGCAGCGATGATGGCCTTGTCGGTCGTACCCAGGCGCTCCGCTGTTCGGTCCTCAATGGGCCCTTGGCTCTCCGTAGCGAAGCGATCCTGCGACTGGAAGTCGAAGGCGCCCATGCCGGTGAAGCTGACGGTCTCCATCTCACCGCGATCCTGCAGATAGCGGTTGGCCGCTTTGCGGGCGAGGTGGTAGGGTCGCTCCAGGTTCTGGAGGACGCTTTTTGACATCCACTCCCGATCGATGGGGCCCGAGCGCTTGAAATTGAACTCGTACTTCCAATGGTGCGTGTCGTCTATGGGCACGTGCCATTGCGCCTGGTAGCCATCCGCTTCGGTAATACCAGGGAAAGCGCTCAGGTTGGGCATGATGAAGTTCGTCATGCGGACGTAGTTGCTCTGGTCATTCACGCGGCGCACCGTGTAGATACGGACACCGAAGTCCGTCTCCTCGATCTCGATCGCAGGGGCAACGTCACGGCCGATGAGGTCGTTCGAGGTCGCATCACTGCCCGGAACTTTGCGCGCCACACCCAGTGGATCCCGGAAATTGCGGTGCAGGAACGAGAGGTGCTGGGGGTCGATGTTGCCCTCGTTGCCTTGCAGGTGGTTGCATTCCTCGTAGAACTTGGTGCACCACTGGTAGGGCTCGTCCGCTGTAAGGAACTCATACTCCGGAAAGGCAGGCGGATCGCCGGAGCCGAGGTAGGCGAAGATGGCTCCGCCCAGCTCGTGACAGGGATAAGCCAGGTGGCGAACCTTGTCCTTGAAGTCACTGCCGGCGGGCTCGCCGGGCTGGTCCAAGCAGCGGCCGGTCCGGTCATACAGCCAGCCGTGATAAAGACAGCGCAGCCCGCCATGCTCGAGCCGGCCATAGCTCAGGTCCGCGCCCCGATGCGCGCAGTGCAAGCCGAGCAGGCCTGGGTGTCCGTCCGCATCCCGGAACAGAACGAGTTCTTCGCCCAGCAGCTTCAGCGGCAGCGGCGGCCCTCCCGGCGGCAGCTCCTCCGATAACGCCACCGGCTGCCAGTAGGACCGCAGCAGGTTGCCGCCCGGTGTGCCCGGCCCCGTACGCGTGATGAGGTCGTTTTGCTCTTGCGTCAGCACTGCATTTCCCTCTACTCGAAGCTAGCGACCATCCTATCAGTTGCCGCACGAACGCAGGTATGATGCTCACGGTGCCCCAGTCCGATTCTCCCGTTGCTAAGTTGAGCCGCTGGAGTGGCCGGTCCACCGACACTGTGCTGTCCCTCTACGTCCCGGCCTTCGTGCTGGCCACGGGGGTCGGTATTGCCATACCAGCCTTGCCTCTCTACGCCAAGTCTTTTGAAATCGACTTTGGGATGGCTTCACTGGTGGTCATCGTGCACCAGCTCGGAGCCACCGTGTCGACGGTACCTACCGGCTACCTCATCGACCGCGTCGGCGGCCGCCGCATGGCGCTGCTGGGCCCCCTCCTCGCGGCTCTCTCATCGCTCATGATGGCGATCGCCCATTCGTTTCCGGAGCTGCTGGTGTACCGCTTCATCGAAGGTTGGGCGATGCAGATGTGGATGCTCGGACGGCTAGACCTCATCACCGGCGAGGGCGGCAATAGGCGCGGGACGCAGATTACCGGCATGTTCAGCCTGGATGCCGCCGGAAGGCTGGTGGGGCCGGCTATCGGCGGCTTCGTGGCAGCTGCCTGGGGGCTCAAGGCGCCGTTCGTCCTGTACGCCATCGTCGCCTTCTTCGCCGCACTCCCCAGCTTCTTCTTCCTGCCCACGAGCAACCGCGCGAGCCAGCCCGCCAGCTCGCGGCAGAAGGACAGCCGAGCGGGCTGGGCCACTATGAGCGAGATCCTGACATGGCCCCTCATCATTCTGCTGATCGGACAATTCCTGGCCTCCATGACCCGGGGCAGCCTGTTCAGCGGCACGCTAGACCTGTACACGGTGTACGCCTACGGCATTGGGCCCGAGACGCTGGGCCTGCTGGCGGCGGTCAGCGGAGCGCTGGGTTTGCCGCTGACGTGGGTGTCGGGCCGGATGATGGACCGTTTTGGCCGAAGGTCGACTATCGTGCCGGGATTCACGCTGCTGGCTCTGGCCATCACCAGCTTGGCCGCGGCTGCCTATGCTCGCTGGTCGTTCGCCGGCTACGTGGCGGCGTTCCTGGCAGCCAAGCTCACCATGAGCTCGACCTCCGGCTCGATGCAGGTAGTCAGCTCGGACGTGGCCCCACCGCATGCGCGTGGCACCTTCTTCGGCCTCTGGGGCCTGATCGGGCAAGTAGGGCTGCTGCTAAGCCCAGTGTTCTTTGCCCTGGTGTCGCAGTACGTGAGCTACGGGACCGCCTTCGCTTCGCTGAGCGCCATGAGCGCCTGCACGGCTTTCATCATGTGGCGCCAGATCCGGGGCATCAGCATGCACAAAGTGGATGCGCTGGTTCCCTCGCCGGCGGTAGCGGGGAAGGGTTAGCGAGCGGGCATGCCATCGGGCTGCCAGCGCCAATAGCGGGCTACAACGCCAGCGTCAACGCGCAGATCGAAGCCGGTCACCATCTCCGAATCGTCGGACGCCAGGAAGACGACGGCGGTCCCGTAGTGCTTAGGGCTGGGCAAGCGGCGTAGCGGCACCCCCACGACGCCCGGCGAGAAGCTGGGCGGCTTGGGGTCGTGCAGGCGTGCGGGGACGCCCCATTGCTGTGCGCGCTCAATGCCCTCGGCCGGATCCGTCGAAGTCGGCGTAAGACTATTCACCCTGATTCCGTGCTCGGCCAGTTCCATGGCCGCGGAACGAGTGAAGTTCAGCAGACCGCTCTTGGCCGTGCCGTAGCCTATGCTGCCGGGGTACCCCTGGTGCCCCTCCGTAGAAATGAGATTGATGATGCTGCCTCGCCGGCCGAGGCGGATCATGGCCTCGGCGGCGTACTTGGTGAACAGGAACGTGCCGGTCAGAATCACGTCCATCTGCAGCCGGAACTCTTCCAGGGACGTGTCCAGCAGGCCCTTGCCGATTCGTACTGCTACGCCGTTTAGCAGCACATCGACGCCACCCATACGCTCCACCACCCGGTCTACGGTGGCACGTACCTGACCCTCATCCCTCACATCACAGACGAATGGCTCCGCCCGGCCCCCGGCCGTTCGCACGTCCTCGGCGCATTTGTCGGCAAACAACGCTTCGGCATCGACGCAAGCGATGCCCGCGCCTTCGCCTGCCAGCGCCAGGGCGATGGCGGCGCCGATGTTGGGTCCGCAGCCGGTCACGACAGCCGTCCGACCGGTCAGCTTCATGAGGCGACGGGTTGGCGAACGGCGGGAGGCGTGGGCAGCTGCGCCAGGCCGGTCCGATGCTGCCATTGTTTTCCGGGCTGGCCCTGGTTGATAGCGTCCAGCTCACGGCGGAAAATCTTCCGCAGGAAGATCAGGCCTGCGTCACATTTGCCCAGGCGCTCGCTGCCACGATCGGCGATTCCGCCCTGGAGCACCTGCGCCAGGTAGTCCTGCGCGGCGATAAGGCGGGTCGGGTCCTTCGGCATGATCCCTCTGAGCAGCTCCTCGTGGTGCTCCGAGGGATCGTACTGGGCGTACTCAACGGCCCACTCGCGCAGCCGCTTCTCGGCCTCGCCCGTGACCGGCACGTCGCTGACCAGAAACTCCATGGTGTGCTCGTCGTCCACGGGCACCTTCCAAGCGAACAGATCGGCCCACACGCCGTTGCCATCGTCGCCGGCGCGTGGCACCACGATGTGGTTGCAGTTGGGGAAGTGGAACTCGCTCACGCGGACGTTGTCTGGGCCGCGGACGGCGCGCTGAATGATGCCCCACTCGGTTTCCTCATACTCCAGCTTGGGGATGACCGGCGTTACCGCCTGACCGAAGGGCGCCTCACGGTGCACGAAGCTGACGTGCGCGCCGTCCATGCTGTTCTCGATGCGCTGGAACCAGTTGCACGGCCAGACCTGCCGGACCAGCCACTGCACCCCGTAGCCGCGCTCCAGCTCGGCCCGGTGCGGCAGCGGCGGCGGCTCGCCCTCGCCCAGGTAGGCCAGCAGCAAGCCGGCATATTCCTGAACCGGATAGCCCGCGATCTTGACCTTGCGGGCGAAGCTCTCGTCCTCGGCCGGCTGCTCGACGCACTGGCCGGTGTGATCGTATTTCCAGCCGTGGTAAAAGCAGCGGATGCAGTCGCCCTCGACCCAGCCAACGCGCAGCTCCGTGCCGCGGTGGGCGCAGCGCTGACCCACGAGGTGCGCCTGGCCAGTCTCGCCGCGATAAAGCGTCAGATCCTCATTCAGGATGCGAACCGCCATCGTCTGGCCGGGTCCAACGGCGCTCGCGACGGCCACTGGCTGCCAAAACCTGCGCAGGAGCTTGCCCATCGGCGTGCCCGGGGCCGACTCAACGAACTCGTGCAAATCCATTTGCATATGGTAGGCCGACGGCGATTGCTCGGAAAGCTGTGACCTCGTATGATGCTGCCAAGCTCACGGAAACGAGGAGATGATTCATGAGAACAATGCTGTCCGTTGGAGGCAATCCCTACAGCAAGACCGAAGCACCCGCTGACGAGCTCATCTTTGGCTCTGTCGACGGCGTGGCTCTACTGTCGCGAAGTGGCCAAGAGTGGCAGGTGCAGCATCGGGCGCTGGAGGGCCTGCACGTCAGCTCGCTGGCGGACGATGCCCGCAGCGGAATCACCTTCGCCGGCACCCACAACGGGGGCTTGCACGCGAGCCGGGACGGTGGGAAAAGCTGGCTGAGACGCAGCAACGGCATTGCCGAGGATGAGGTGTACTCCCTGGCTGTGGCCGAAGCTGGCGATCAGGTGCGCGTCTATGCGGGCACCGAGCCAGCTCACCTGTACGTGAGCACCGATCTCGGCGAGACCTGGACGGACTTGCCGGGAGTGACCCAAGTGGGGGACACCGACGCATGGACGTTCCCGGCGCCGCCCCACATCGCCCACACCAAGTTCATCACCACTGATCCGCGCAACCCCGACACCATCTACGCTTGCATCGAGCAGGGGGCGCTGGTGCGCAGCACCGATGCCGGCAAAAGCTTCCAGGTGATCTTCGACGCGTCCGCCACGGACGCCCACCGCATCACCATCCCACCCACGCAGCCGGACCGGCTGTACCTCACGCGCGGCGACTGGAGCAGTGGGTTTGAGGGCATCTACCTCAGCACGGATGGTGGCGCGAATTGGGACCGCCTGTTCGATCGATCGCTGATTGGCTATCCCGACGCAACGCTCATCCACCCCGACCGGCCGGAGCTCATTTTCGTGGCTGGCGCCACCGGCTCCCCAAACGTGTGGGGCAAGATGGGCAATGCGGGTACCCATGTCGCCCGCAGCCGCGACGGCGGCAAGAGCTGGCAATCGCTCAGTGGTATCCCGCCCGCCGGCGCTCTGGGCAACGTTGAAGCCATGGCGATGAATTTCTGGCCCGGCGGCTTCGCCATCTTCGCCGGCACGACGGACGGCGACATCTACTGCTCGCAAGACGAGGGCGAATCGTGGACGACCATCGCCCGAGGCTTGCCAGCGATCTCCAAGGCGGGCCACTGGCGCTGGAAGCAGCGCATGGTGGCCGCGTAAGACTGGCCTGAGCTCGGGGCCATGCGCCTAGGTCTGATCGGCACCGGCAACATGGGCAGCCGCATCGGCCCCAAGCTGCTGCAGGCCGGCCACAGCCTGACGGTCTACGACATCCGGCGTGAGGCGGCGGCGCCGCTGTGCGAGGCAGGCGCCGAGTGGGTGGACGGACCGGCGAAGCTGGCCGAGGTTTCTGAAGCGGTGCTCACCTCGCTGCCCGATCCGGCCATCGTCAAGGAGGTCGTGCTCGATCCCGAGCGTGGTGTCCTCAGGGTCATGAAGCGGGGCAGCGGCTATATCGACATCAGCACCAGCACGCCCTGGCTGGCCCAGGAGATCGCCGAGGCGGGCAGGGCTGTTGGCGTCGACACGCTCGACGCGCCTTTGAGCAGCGGCGGCGTGTATATAGGAGTGGGCGGCGATCGTCGGGCCTACGAACGCTGGCGGCCAGTTTTGGAAGCCGCCGGGGACCACGTGTTTTACGTCGGCGGGCCCGGCATGGGACAGACCGCCAAGCTGGTGCGCCAGTACGTCGGGTTCAGCACGTTCATGGCGGAAGCCGAGGCGCTGGTGATCGCCGCCAAAGCCGGTCTCGACGTGGAGACCATGGCCGAATTCCTGGGCGCGTCCGTGGGCCGAACCGCTTTCCGGGACCGGGTGCTCGGTGGGCTCTTGGCGCGGGACTTCGGCGTCCCCGGCCAAACGACGTCCACGCTCGACATCGTTTCCAAGGACCTGCGGCTCGCGGTTGAGTTGGCGCAGCGAGTGCAGGCGCCGGCGAACATCGGGCTGGCCACCTCGGACACCCTGCAGCGCGGCCAGGCCCAAGGCTGGGGGCGGCACAATTTCTGGGCTGCCGTGCAGGTGCTGGAGCAAATGGCCGGCACCGAGTTGAAGCCAAAGGAGAAGCCATCCCAGGCATGACCACCTTTATCCGATGGCTACCGATCGCGCTGGCAGCCGTATTGCCGGCCTGCGGATCGGCCGCCGCCCCGGCAGCGCCCCCCAGCGCCGCGGCGGGCGCGCCGGCGCCTTCGACCTCGGCCGCCGCGGCGGCGCCTACCAAGTGGGAGGACGTCCTCGCGGCCGCCAAGAAAGAAGGCCCGGTTGCGGTGTACGGCCCACCGGGAGCTAACTACCGGCAGGCCCTGGTCGAGCCGTTCGAGAGCGCCAACCCCGGCATCAAAGTCAATTTCACTGGCGCCACCGGCAGCGACATCGGCCCGCGCATGCTGTCGGAGCGCCAGGCGGGCAAGTACCTGGCCGATCTGCATATCGGCGGCACCACCACCATGACCGACCTGCTCAAGCCGGCCAACGCGCTCGATCCATTAGCGCCACTGCTGCTGCGGCCTGAGGTTACCGATCCTTCCAAGTGGTATCAGAACAAGCTGTGGTGGGCCGACGTCGAGCAGAAGTACGTGCTCATGTTCGAAGGGGGCGTCAGCCAGCTCATTGTCGTGAACAAGACGCAGGTGGACCCCAACAGCTTCTCCTCCTACTGGGACGTCCTCGATGCCAAGTACAGGGGCAAGATCGTCGCCTCCGACATACGCAAGCCGGGTCCTGGCGGCGGACAGTCACGCTTCGTGTGGTTGACCGAAGAGCTTGGTAAGCCCTTCCTCCAGAAGCTGTTCGGCGAGATGAGCATCACACTGAGCGAGGATCGGCGGCAGATGACTGACTGGCTGGCTCAGGGCCGCTACGCGATCAACTTCTTTCCGGGCGGCGACGAGCCGAGGGAGGGAATCAAGCAGGGGTTGCCGTTGGCCTTCGTCGACGATCGCAAGCTGAAGGAAGGCTTCCCTATGTCGGCCGCGTTCGGAGCCGTTGTGGCTCCCACCAACCGGCCCCATCCTAACGCCGCCATCGTCTATCTCAACTGGCTTCTCGGGCCCCAAGGACAGCAGGCGTGGCAAAAGGCGCTGACGAACAACTCGTTGCGCACGGACATCCCCAAAGACGCGGTCGATCCACTGTACACCCCGCCGGCATCCGGTAAGGTGTTCTTCGCCAGCCTGGAGGAGTACTCGAAGGTGGAGCTGGGACCCATCCGCGATACCATCAGTCAGGCTTTGGAGAAGAAGCAGTAGATGTTAACGGCCGAGCAAAACGAGCGATTGACGCGCGTAGGCCCCGGCACCCCGGCCGGCGAGCTCCTACGCCGCTATTGGCACCCTATCGCCGCCACGGTCGAGATGGCGCAGCATGCCACCAAGGCGGTGCGGCTCCTGGGCGAGGACCTCGTCCTGTACAGGGATGAGAGCGGGCAGCTCGGGCTGATTGGCCGCTACTGCGCTCACCGCCTGACCGACCTCGTCTACGGCATGCCCGACAGGGACGGCTTGCGCTGCCCGTACCACGGTTGGAAGTACGACGCCAGCGGCTGCTGCACCGAACAGCCGTTCGAAGAGGTGGTCCGGCCCGATGGCTTCAAGAACAAGGTGAAGCTGGCCGGCTACCCGGTCGAGGAGCTGGGCGGGCTGATCTTCGCCTACCTCGGTCCCCAGCCTGCGCCGCTGCTGCCGCTCTGGGACGTGCTGGTCGACCCCGACGCCCAGCGCGAAATCGGCCATACCATCACCAATTGCAACTGGCTGCAGACCGTCGAGAATGCGCTCGATCCGGTGCACGTGGAGTGGCTGCACGGGGAGTTCCGAAATTACGCGCGCAAGTTCGCCGGTACCGCCCAGCGCACGCTACCCCACGCTCGTCACCTCAAGATCGACTTCGACCTCAAGGAGCACGGCATCATCAAACGCCGGCTGCTGGAGGGCGAATCAGAGGATCACGACGACTGGCGCATCGGCCACTGGATGGTCTTCCCGAACATGCAGAAGGGCAGTGACATGATGCGCTTCCGCATCCCGCGCGACGACTACCAGACGGCCCAGTTCTACTACACCTGCCGGCGAGGCACTGGCAGCACGCAGCGGCCGGAGGATATTCCACTGTATGAGATGCCGTCACCCACGCTCGACCGCCAGGAGCAGCCCGTCTGGGAATACCTGGACAACAAAGTCGATCCGCAGGACAACGCCATCTTCGTGGGCCAGGGCGCGATCATGGATCGAACCAGGGAGATGCTGGGCGAGTCTGACCG
>DATGVV010000470.1:0-3666 GCA_035299885.1 Chloroflexota bacterium
TATCCGAAATTCCTGGAGGCCGTGGTCAACACCGTCATCGTCGTGGTGCTGACCTCTACCACGACCGTGCTGCTGGCAACCCTGGTGGCATGGCTGTCCGTGCGGAGTCGCACGGCATTCGGAAAGGTACTGGATGTGACCGCGTTCTCGACTGCCGCCATTCCGGGCATCGTCTCTACCCTGGCAGTCATGATGATCTTTGTCGCAACGCCGATCTACGGCACCATTTGGATTCTCGTGGTGGGGATGCTCATCGGCGGGCTCGGCTTCGTGACTCGGCTGATGAGCGCTGCCGTGACGCAAATCAGCCATGAGCTGGAGGAGGCGGCACGAGTCAGCGGCGCAAGGTCGCTCATGGTCTTTCGGCGGGTTATTTTTCCGCTTCTCCTGCCGGCCTTGGTCAACTCATGGCTGTGGGTCGCTTCGCACCACATGCGCAACTTCACGGTTGCGCTGATGCTGGCCTCGACTCGCAACGTCGTAATTGCCAGCTTGCTGTGGGAACTCTGGTCTCGCGGGTCGCGCGGCACTCAAATCTCAACGGCGGCCGCCCTGGCCATCCTGATGGTGGCCGCCCTGCTGGCAGTGGCTACGGTCTTACGCGGCTACACCGAGCGCGTGGAGGGCCGGCTGGCGTAAAGGAGTAGAATGCGGGTCACCCAGCCTCGGAAGGAGGAGCGACAATGGCGCTAGCCGCAGTCTCGCCGTATCGCGAGCTGGTCCAGGAAGACCAAGTCCATCGCCGGCTGTACACCGATCCTGACATCTTTGAAGCAGAGATGCGGCATATCTTCGGCCGTGCGTGGGTATTCATCGGCCACGAAAGCGAGGTCGCCAACCCGGGCGATTTCAAAACCGATCACTTGGCCGGCCAGCCTATCCTCATGACCCACCATACCGACGGCGAGGTGCGGGTTTTCTACAATGCCTGCCGCCATCGCGGCTCCACGGTCTGCCAGCTGCCGTACGGCAACGCCAGTCACCTGCGCTGCATCTACCACGGCTGGACCTACCGCACCAATGGCGAGCTGAGCGGCGTCCCGCTGCGCGAAGGCTTCGGCAGCGACTTCGATCCAGCCGACTACGGCCTAATCCCGCTGCCACGGGTCGAGAGCTATCGCGGCTTTATCTTCGCCAGCCTGGGCAAGGACGGCATGAGCCTGGGCGAGCACCTGGGACGCGCCGCGCATTACCTGGACCTCATGATCGATCGTGCGCCGGGACAGGAGATCTACGCTCGCAAGCCGTTGAAATACGAATACGCCGGCAACTGGAAGCTCCAGCTCGAGAACTATTCCTGTAATTACCATCCATCAGTGCTGCACCTGAGCGCGCTCGAGGTGGGGGTCAAAATGATGGCCGAGAAATTCGGCGGCAGCGTCTTCAAGCTACCAACCAAGAAGGGCGAATACCCGCTCATCGAGCGGAGTTTCGGCCACGGCCACGGCATGGCCAACTACATGGGCGCGCGCGGCTTCCTGTGGCGCGACGCCTTCGACGACCCCGATTACATCGCCGCCCTGACACCGCGCTACGGAGAACGGGCGCGCGAGGTGGCCGAGACTGACATCCATGTGATGATCTATCCCAACCTGCTGCTGCACACCCGGCTCAACCACTACCGCGTGCTCAAGCCAGTAGCCGTTAACCACACCGTCATCAACACCTACCCCTGCACCATGAAGGGCGCGTCGGAGCGCGTGAACGACACGCTGGTGCGCTACACCTCTCACCACGTCTCCGCCGGCGGAGAAATCCAAGTGGACGACCTCAAGGCGTTCGCCTGCGTTCAGGAAGGGCTTCGCAGCGAGGGCCTGCGGTGGGTGCTATTTAAGCTCCACGGCGAGAACGAGCATCTGAACGAGGATGGCGAGCTGGAGTGCAACGGAGTCAGCGAGATCATTCAGCGGGCCTTTTACCGCGAGTGGCTCCGGCTCATGGAGGCGTGATGACAGCCTCGAAGGACATGCAGCACGAGCTGGAGCAGTTCATCTATCGCGAAGCGGCGCTCCTGGATAGCCGCGAATTCGAGGCTTGGCTGGAGCTGTTCGCCGAGGACGCCATCTATTGGATCCCTAACTGGGACGCAAACGGCGAACCAACCGACAACGGCGTCATCGTGTACGAGGATCGGACCGGCCTACGTGCTCGGGTGGCCCGCCTGCTGCATCCTCTCAACCCCACCCAGGTGCCTGTGCCGCGTACACGGCATTTCATCACCAACGTCGTCCCCGCCAGCGGCGACAACGGCGAGCTGACCGTCAGCTCGAACCAGGTCGTGTACGTAAGTCAGGCCGGCCAGCAGCACCAGTTTGCCGGCGCCTGCCAGCATGTCCTCACATCAGGACAGGACGGCTGGCGGATCAAGCGCAAGCAGGTATCGCTGCTGGCCAACGACGCTCCGTTGACCCAGATCCCAGTGTTGTAATAGCCGTGGTAGGTACTGGTGGTGTTCATCACCACAGGCGTGGGTTCTCTCAGCGAGCCTGTTCCCTGCTTGGCAGATACCCATCCGAGAAAGGAAAAGCGAATGTCGCGCACTCATCAATGGCTTTCCGGACCAATGCTGGCGGTTGCGCTGTCCGCCTGCGGCGGCGCGGCACCCGCCTCTTCGTCGGTCATAAGCTCAGCTGCGCCATCAACCGCCCCGTTGGCGAGCTCCGCAGCGGCCAGCAAGCCGGCCGCCGCAGCCTCGGCGAAACCAGCCGGGTCCGCCGCGGCTGGCGGCCCGATCAAGATTGGCGTCCTCGAGCCCTTGACCGGAACCTTCTCCAACGTCGCCAAGGACAACCAGGATGGCCTCAACATGTACATGGAAGCTGTCAACAGCACGATGGCCGGCCGCAAGGTTCAGCTCATCTACGCCGACACTGAAGGCAAAGCGGACGTCGGCTTGAACAAGGCCAAGCAGCTGGCCGAGAGCGACAAGGTGGCGGTGCTGATGGGCATCACCGCCACGCCGGTCGCTTTGGCGGTGGCGGGCTATGTCAAGGATGCCCACGTCCCGTTGATGATCACTGGTAACGGTGGCGCTCAGGGCCTGACGATCGATCCTAAGGTGAAAAGCCCCTACACCACGCGTTGGACCCAGAACGCCACCCTGATGATCGACCCCGCGGCTGACTGGGCCTACAAGCATGGCTGGCGCAAGGCCATCATCATGGCATCGGACTACGGCGCCGGGCTGGAGAACTCCGCCACTTTCGCCAGCACCTTCATACGCCGCGGCGGGTCAATCGTCCAGGAGCTGTATCCGCCGCTGGGCGCGGCCGACTTTGGGCCGTATCTGGCGCAGGTCAACCAGAGCGCGGATTTCATCTTCGCCTTCTTCCCTGGCGTCGACGGCCTGCGCTTCATGCAGCAATTCGGGAACTACGGGGCCCACAAGCTGCCCATCCTCGACTCCTTTGGCGCCATGACGACCGGATCGAACCTGCCGGAGCTCAAAGACAAGGCCGTGGGCGTCACCGCAGAGACGGTTTGGAGCTCGGCGGTCGACACACCCGAGAACCAGGCGTTCCTCAGGGCCTGGAACGCCAAGTACTCCGGCCGCTATGCGTCCACTGACTCGGCCATGGGCTACAGCGCCGGGCAGATCCTGGAAGCAGCCCTCAAGAAAGTCAACGGTAATGCCGAGGACGCGCAGGGGTTCCTGAAAGCGCTCTA
>DATGVV010000471.1:0-11634 GCA_035299885.1 Chloroflexota bacterium
CCCCGGCTCCATCCGCTGCTCCTGGAAGGTGAGCAAATATCCGCCGCGTGATGCGACGGCCGGAAGAGGGCCAACCTCCGCCACCAGGCTGCCGCCGGCGGATGACTCGCCCCTGTGGCCCAAGGTCACCGCCCACGTTTCCCCGCGGCCCGGTTCAGGAACGTCGTTTCGCCCACCAATGTGTACCCGCCGGACGCCTTGTCGGCGTCAGCCTTGCCGGCAAACGGCGATGCGGACCAGGATTGATTTCAGAAGGGTTCCTTGTCTTGCCGCTTGATTGGTGCCGAAGCGAGTATACGGCACGTTGCTGAGACAAGCCGGCCGGATCTTTTTCGTTCGCGCTGGACGTAGCCAGCCGCGGCAGCTTGGCTGTAGATTGGCGCATATGATCACGATCCAGCGGTCAATTGGCGATATCGCGGCCGAGATTCGCACGTGTCAGAACTGCGGGCTGTGCCGCGGACGCAAGCTGGCCGTCCCCGGCGAGGGACCTGCGCCGGTCGAGCTGATGTTCATTGGCGAGGGGCCTGGCTTCCACGAGAACGAGCAGGGCCGGCCGTTCGTCGGGGCAGCCGGCAAGTTCTTGGAGCAGTTGCTGGCCTCCATTGGCCTGACCCGGGCCCAGGTATACATCACCAACGTCGTCAAATGCCGGCCGCCCGGCAACCGCGACCCGATGCCCGACGAGATCGCCGCCTGCTCCGCATACCTTGAAGAGCAGATCGGCACGCTCAATCCGCGCCTGATCGTGACGTTGGGCCGGTTCTCGATGGCGCGCTGGTTCCAGGGTGAGTCGATCAGCCGCATCCACGGCCAGCCGCGCAAGTTCGGCGTGCTGTGGGTGTTTCCCTGCTTCCATCCAGCCGCGGCGCTGCACCAGGAGAAGTTTCGGGCGCTGATCGAGGCCGATTTCCTCAAAATTCCCGACATCCTGGCGCAGATCGGGCCCGTCCAAGGACCCGAGCCAGTTGAGGAGCCGCCTCAGCAGCTAGCGCTATTCTGATTCGAGTGGCTAAGCCGATCCTGAAAATCATTCCGCTCGGCGGGCTGGGCGAGATCGGCAAGAACATGATGGCCGTCGAGTTCGGCGACGACATCGTTCTTATCGACGGGGGGCTGATGTTCCCTGAGGACGAGATGCTGGGCATCGATCTCGTCATCCCGGACGTTACTTATTTGCTCGACAAGACCCACAAGATCCGGGGCTGGCTGATCACGCATGGCCACGAGGATCACGTCGGCGGCTTGCCCTATCTGCTGCCGCAGCTCGACTTTCCGGCGCTGTACGGCACCAAGCTCACGCAAGGCCTGATCAAGGTCAAGCTGGACGAGCACCACCTGGTGGAAGCGGCGCAGCTCAACGTCATCCAGGCCGGCGACAGCCTGGAGCTGGGCGTGTTCCGGGTGGAGTTCTTCCAGGTCTGCCACAGCATCCCCGACTCGGTTGGCGTGGCCGTCCACACGCCGGTAGGCACGATCGTCCACACCGGCGACTTCAAGCTGGACCACACGCCCGTGGACGGCAAGCTGACCGATTTCGCCAGACTGGCGCAGCTCAGCGCGGAGGGCGTGCTGGCGCTGTTTTCGGACAGCACCCGCGTGGAGTCGCCCGGCTACACGCCCTCGGAGAGGACCGTGGGCGAGGCGTTCGACGGCGTGTTCAGCAACGCCAAGGGGCGGATCATCGTCGCTACCTTCGCCTCCCTGATCTCGCGCGTGCAGCAGGTCGTCGACATGGCAGTGAAGTACGAGCGCAAGGTGGGTGTGGTCGGCCGCAGCATGGAGAACAACGTGGCCATGGCTCGCGAGCTGGGCTATCTGCACGTGCCCGAGGGCGTGGTGCTGCCAATCGATCAGCTGGCGAAGCTGGGCTCGCATGAGATCGTCATCATCACGACCGGCGCCCAGGGCGAGCCAACGTCAGCCCTGACCCGCATGGCCAACGGCGACCATCGCCAAATCAACATCATCCAGGGCGACACCGTCATCCTGTCGTCCTCGCCCATTCCCGGCAACGAGGAGGCGGTGGCGCGCAACATCGACAACCTTTACAAGCGCGGCGCCACCGTGCTGTACCACCGCCTGCTGCCGGTGCACGTGTCTGGCCACGCCAGCCAGGAAGAGCAGAAGCTCATGATCAACCTGGTTCGGCCGCGCTACTTCGTGCCGATTCACGGCGAGTACCACCATCTGGTGCTGCACGGCAAGCTAGCTGAGTCGCTGGGCTGGCCCGCCGACCAGGTGCTGATCGCCGAGGACGGCGACGTGCTGGAGTTCAGCGCCGACGGCGCACGCATCAGTGGCAAAGTGCAGTGCGGCTACGTGTTCGTGGATGGCCTGGGCGTGGGCGACATCGGCTCAGTGGTGCTGCGCGACCGCAAGCACCTGGCGCAGGACGGCATCCTGGTGGCGGTGATCGCCGTCGATCGGCAGACGGGCCACGCGACCGGCCTGCCGGACGTGATCAGCCGCGGCTTCGTGTATCAGCGTGAGTCGGAGGAGCTGATCGAGCAGGCGCGCCACGTAGCGCTCGAAGCGCTCAACCACCAGACCGACCACACGGCCGACTACGGCTTCATCAAGAACAAGGTCCGCGACGAGCTGTCGCGCTTCCTGTACGAGCGAACGAAGCGCCGGCCGATGATCTTGTCGGTGGTGGTTGAGGTTTAGGCAGCCTTTGTCATGCCGAACGACGTGAGGCATCCGTAGCCCAGGCACGGATTCCTCGCTGTGCTCGGAATGACAAAGGGTACGTACCAAGGCTGCCCGGCCCTTCGTTATCTACATAGCCCATGGCGCAAGCACAGTTGAAAGCCGTCCCACCGCGCAGACGCCGACCTGAGCCGGAGCCCGAGTCCGAGTTCAAGCTGGCGGAGCCCCTGGCGCAGGAAATCATCGGCATCGGCTGCCTCATTTTGGCCGGGCTATGCCTGCTTAGCATCTTCCCAGCCGACTCGCTGCTATCGCGCACGATTGGCCCGGCCATCCTGCAGGCGCTGGGCGCGCCGGGCGGCGTGCTTCTGGCCCTGGGCCTGGCCGGCCTGGGCGCCGGCTTCTTCTGGCAGGGCATGTCCGAGGAACCGCGGATCAGCTGGCAGCGGATCGTCGGCTTCCTGCTGCTGCTGAGCGTGTGCTGCGCGATGAGCCAGCTCATCAAGGGCATCGGCGGGCTGTTCGGCGCGGGCGTGTTCCAGGGCATGCGCTACATCGTGGGCCAGATCGGCGCCGTGCTGGTACTGATCGGCCTGCTGGCCATCGCCGTGATCATGACCTTCCAAATCTCCCTGGCCTGGCTGTACGGCAACGTGCTGTTCGTGGCCGGCCGGACGCGGGTGCAGGTCGAGGCCAAAGCCCAGGGCCTGCGCGATAAGCGCCAGGATCCGAGCAAACCGCTGATCGAGATCAACACCGGCGTGGACGATCCCGGCTCGGCCAAGATCATTCGCTTCCCGAAGCAGCCCAAACCGGCCGCGACGGAAAAGCCGGCCGTCATCATGGAGGCGCCTGAGGACGAGGAGCCGGCCATGGCCTCCATCGTCACCAAGCCCGACCACGATTGGGCGCTGCCGCCGTTGGACCTGCTGGAGGGCAGCACGCAGTACTCGGCCACCCCGGACGACCTGGAGCGGAAGGGCCAGATCATCATCGACACGCTGGCCGCTTTCGGCGTGGACGCGGTGGTCAAGGAGATCAAATCGGGCCCGGCCATCACGCGCTTTGGCCTGCTGCCCGCTGAGGGTGTGAAGGTGTCGCGCATCACGAGCCTTGCGGACGACATCGCCCTGCGGCTGTCGGCGGCCAGCATACGCGTCCAGGCGCCGGTGCCCGGCTACGGCATGGTGGGCATCGAGATCCCGAACGACAGCACGTCCATCGTGAACCTGCGCTCGATCCTGAAATCGGACGATTGGAACAAGGCCAAGGGCAAGCTGCGGGTGGCGCTGGGCCGCGACGTGGCCGGCAAGCCGATTGTGGCCGAGCTGAACAAGTGCCCGCACCTGCTCATCGCCGGCTCGACCGGCTCCGGCAAGAGCGTGTGCATCAACACCCTCGTGGCCAGCCTGCTGTTCCAGGCGACGCCGGACGAGCTCAAGCTGGTGCTGATCGACCCCAAGATGGTGGAAATGACGGCCTATCGCGGGCTGCCTCACCTCCAGATGCCGGTGGTGACCAAGGTCGACATGGTGCTCAACGCGCTGAAGTGGCTGACGCGCGAGATGGAGCGGCGCTACGAGCTGTTCGCCGCGGAAGGCGTGCGCAACATCGAGGGCCACAATGCCAAGGCGCGCGAACAGATGCCCTACATGGTGGTCATCATCGACGAGCTCGCGGACCTGATGATGACCGCGCCGGACGAAGTTGAGCGCATCATCTGCCGCCTGGCCCAGCTGGCGCGAGCTACAGGCATCCACCTGGTCGTTGCTACGCAGCGGCCGTCGGTGGACGTCGTCACCGGGCTGATCAAGGCCAACCTGCCGGCGCGCATCGCGTTCGCGGTGTCCTCCCAGGTGGATTCCCGCACGATCCTCGATGGCGTTGGCGCGGAGAAGCTGCTGGGCCGCGGCGATGCGCTCTACGCCCCGTCGGATTCGGCCAAGCAGATCCGGCTGCAGGGCACTTTCGTGTCCGACAAGGAGATCTCCAACCTGGTCGGCTTCTGGCGGCACCAGGTGCCCGCCGGCGTGAAGGAGGAGGTCAGCCTCAACGACCTGGTCCAGGCGGCGATCGAAGAGGATGAGAACGACGAGCTGCTGGCCGAAGCGCGCGAAATCGTCATGGCCAGCGACCGGGCCTCGACCTCGCTGCTGCAGCGCAAGCTGCGTATCGGCTATAACCGCGCCGCGCGCCTGATGGATCTGCTGGAAGACGACGGCGTGGTCGGCCCGCCCGAGGGCAACAGCCGGGCCCGCGAGGTGCTGGTGCACCATGAGGTGGACGTCATCGAGGAGGACGAGGAATAGGCGAGCCCTCATGTCATCCTGAGGAGCGCAGCGACGAAGGATCTTGCCCACAGGGGACGAGAAGGTCCTTCGCTTCGCTCAGAATGACATGGAAGTAAGGGCCGTCGTGCTCGCCGTCCACGTTGAGCCCGGCGACGCCGAGGAGTTGCGCTCGCAGGGGCTCGAGGTCCACACCTTCGCCAAGCCGCCGAGCCTGCGTGAGCTCGCAGAGGCGGCGCTGGAGCTGCGCAAGCATCACCCGCGGGCGCGGCTGCTCGTCGCTGGCCCGGAGCGACTCGTGCGCCAGCTGGCCGAGCGCTATCCGCCGCTGGTGGACGTGCCGCTGTCGTCGGCCGGCGCTAAGGCCGTTTTGGCCGCGCTGGACTCCTAGCGGAAGTTCAGCGGAAAAATCGCCTGGCGGCGGGCGGCCGGCTGCTGTGAAATGCAGCCATGGCACGACAGCAACGATCCGCTCCCCTGCCCATGGCCTGGGAATATCAAGAATTCCGCGTCCCGGAATCCGATCGAATTCAAACCCTGTTCTCCTGGCTCCGCGATGGCTGGGAGTTCGTCGGCTTCCACCTGAAGACAAACACCGTCAAACAGGAAGTGCCGGTGGTCATCATGCGCCGCGAGCGAGCGGATGGAGCGGCGCTAGCCCGCGAATAGCGCCAGCCGTCCCACGCGGACGCCCAAAGCTATAGTTGGCCCGTGCACAGGCGGAACCTGATCAGCCTGCTGGTGATCCTGGGGCTGATGGGTATTGGCGCGTGGATTGACTATCCGGGCGCGCGCAACATCTTGGGCAAGCAGATCTACACCCATAAGGGGCTCGACCTCCAGGGTGGCGTGGCAATCCTGCTCAAGGCCTCGCCGCCTTCCGGCCAAACGGCCGTGGACGCCGACCAGATGGACGCCGTCCAGACGGTTGTGACGCAGCGCGTCAATGCCTTTGGCGTGTCGGAGCCGCAGATCCAGCGGCAGGGCTCGGATCACATCCTGGTCGAGCTGCCCGGCATTCAGGACCAGGACCTGGCGGTCAAGACGATCGGCACGACGGGCCTGCTGGAGTGGATCGACCTCAGCGGCACGCCGGGCGCCAAGAACGGCGACAAGGTGCCGGAGAATGCGCCGGTGGTGGTCAGCGGCAAGGACCTGACGAACGCCGCGGTGGGCATCGACCAGACCAGCAATTCGCCAGAAATCGACTTCACTTTTAACGACGACGGCGCGAAGAAATTCGCCGCCTACACGGGGTCGCACATCGGCCAGCTGCTGGGCATCGCGCTGGACAAGCAGCTCATCGAGGTAGCCACCATCCAGGCGCAAATCTCGAACAGCGGCCGCATCACGGGCCGGTTCACGCTGGACGAGGCCAAGAGCATCGTCATCCAGCTGAAGTACGGCGCGCTGCCGGTGCCGCTGTCGATCGAGGCCACGCGCTCGGTTGGGCCGACGCTCGGCCAGGACTCGGTCCAGCGGAGCTACATCGCGGGGGTCGTGGGGCTCTGCATCGTGGTGGGCTTCATGCTGCTGTACTACCGCCTGCCGGGCGTGATCGCTGCTTTGGGCCTGGCGGCGTACGGCGTTTGGACCTACGGCATCTTCCGGCTGTGGCCGGTGGTGCTGACGCTGCCCGGCATCGCGGGTTTCATCCTGAGCATCGGCATGGCGGTTGACGCCAACGTGCTGATCTTCGAACGCATGAAAGAGGAGCTGCGCTCGGGCAAGACGCTAGGCGCGGCGCTGGAAGCCGGCTTCTCGCGGGCGCTGCCCTCCATCCGCGATTCGAACGCGTGCACGATCATCATCTGCTTCGTGCTGTACTTCTTCGGCAGCAACTTCGGCGCGAGCATCATCCAGGGCTTCGCGGTCACGCTGGCGACCGGCGTCGTAGTGAGCTTCCTGACTGCCTACTTCTGCTCACGGGTGTTCCTGAGGACGCTACTGGCGTTCATTCCTCGATCCCAGCATGCGATGGGCAATACTCGGCTGCGCTGGCTGTTTGGGCTGGAGGCGCGGCCGCTCACGCTGCAGGCGCTGCCGGCCATGGCTGGAGCAGCGGAGAAGTCGCATGTCTGATTTGATGGGCAAGCGCAACTGGTTCTTTGCGCTGTCGGCGCTGATCATCGTGCCGGGCGTCGCGTCGCTCATCCTGTTCGGGTTGCGGCTGGGTATCGACTTCACCGGCGGGTCGCTGCTGCAGTACAAGTTCACCCAGCAGGTTCAGGCAGGCGACGTGAAGCAGGTCTATGCGTCGGCCGGAATCCCGGACGTCGAGGTGCAGACGACGGTCGACCAGCAGACGGCCATCGTGCGCGCGCCTAGCCTCGACGTAACTCAGATCGAGGAAGCCGAAAACGCCCTCAAGGCCAAGTTCGGCAACGTGACCCGCGAGTCAGCCGACACCGTCGGGCCGCTGATCGGCCAGCAGACGACGCGCAACGCCATCATCGCGGTCGCGGCCGCCTCGATCATCATCCTGCTCTACATCTGGTGGGCGTTCCGGCGGCTGGACAAGCCGTACCGCTACGGCACCTGCGCCATCATCGCGCTGCTGCACGACGTGCTGGTGGTGGTGGGGCTGTGGTCCATATTCGGAAAAGTCTTCGGTTTTCAGATCGATGCGCTGTTCGTAACCGGCGTGCTGACGGTGGTGGGCTTCTCGGTCCACGACACGGTGGTGGTGTTCGATCGGATTCGCGAGAACCTGATCAAGCGCGCGGCGGTGACGTTCGAGGGCACGGTCAACAACAGCTTGGTGCAGACGCTGGCGCGGTCGTTGAACACGTCGCTGACCGTGCTGTTCACGCTGTTGGCGCTGCTGCTGTTTGGCGGCGTGACCATTCGGAATTTCGTGCTGGTGCTGCTGATCGGCATCGCCAGCGGGACGTACTCGTCGATCTTCAACGCGAGCGCGCTGCTGGTGGTCTGGGAGAATTGGGACATCAGCCGGCGACAGCGAACGCGGCTAAGCGGGGCTCAACCGCGCCGCTTAGCGTCCGCGTAAATGAAGATCCTCGTCCTCAACGGGCCTAATGTGAACCTACTGGGCTATCGGGAGCCGCACATCTATGGGTCGGTGACCATGGCGGATGTGCAGGCGGACCTGGAGCGGCTGGCGCGGGAGCTGGGCGATGTGGACGTCGAGTTCTTCCACAGCAACCACGAAGGGGCGATCATCGACCGCATCCATGCCGAGCGGGGCAAGGGGCTGGCCGGCTGCATCGTCAATCCGGGCGGGCTCACGCACTACAGCGTCAGCCTGCATGATGCCATCAAAGCCGTGGACTACCCCTTCGTCGAGGTCCACATCACGAACATCCAGGCGCGCGAGGAGTGGCGGCACCGCTCGATGATCTCGGCCGCGGCCGTGGGCACGATTGCCGGCCTGGGCTGGCGCGGCTACGCCCTGGCCTTGCGTTACCTGGTGGATCGAGGACGCGAGACGGAGGGCGCACGACCATGACATCCTACTGGCGCGAAGAGCGGACGTAAAAGGAAGCGCATCGGGCGCTGGCTATTCGTGCTGGCGGGAGCTCAATGCTATACTGACCCGCGGTCGCTGGCCATGGACAACGAGCGCTCGCTGATGCAAGCGTTCGCCCTTTATGGCCAGCTCGGCTTATCAGTCGCCATCCCCCTCGGAGTGTTCACCTTCCTCGGCCACTGGGGCGACCAGAAACTGGGGACGGGCTCGACGCTGCTGCTGGTAGGGTTGGCGATTGGCGCCGTAACAGCCTTTTACTCGCTGTATCGAATGTTGAAGGACGCGACGAGCTAATCAGAGCGCATGCCACTGCAGCAGCTAGCCCAAGCCGCCACTGAAGGCGCAGCCTCCAGCGGTGAAGCAGCGGCCAGCCCCATTCCGTTTCCGCCGTTTGCGCCTGAAGTGCTGTTCCGTCTGGGACCGTTGGGGGTTACCAACACCATTCTCTACACCTATCTGGTGATGGTGGTATTGGTTTTCCTTGCTGCTTGGGCCACTCGACGTCTCCAGGAAGTACCGGCCGCTCGGAGTTGGCAGACACTTGCTGAAGTGGTGCTCTACACCCTCTTGAACTTGGCTGAGGGCGCGGTAGGTCACCACCGTGCTCGACAGATATTCCCGCTGCTGGCGACGCTGTTCATCTTTATTCTCACCGCCAACTGGTTCAGCCTGCTACCCCTTATCGGTCCGTTCTATTTGCAGGAAGGCAACGAGCGAATCCCACTCTTCCGAGCGGTTGCCGCCGATTGGAGCACCACACTCGCCCTGGCCCTGGTGACGTTTGTAGTCACGGAGTTTTGGGCGTTCCGCTACCGCGCCAAAGAGCATCTGATGCACTTTGTTAAACCCCTCGGCATCGGTCAAATCGAGTTGGTGAGCGAGTTCGTTCGCCTACTGTCGCTGTCGCTGCGGCTCTTTGGCAACCTGTTCGCGGGCGAGGTGCTCATCACGGTTATGACCAGCCTGACGTACCTCGTAATCCCGGCGGTATTCCTCGTGCTGGAGACCCTGTTCGGCTTCATCCAGGCGACCGTGTTCACGATCCTTTGCCTGGCCTACTTCACCCTCAACACCACCTCCCATCACGTCGAACATGACGAGGCCGAGAACCCTCTCCACGCCACGGCGGCGTAGTTTCTTTCCCTATTGCCCTTCAGAGGGACTGTGGGGGCTGACCCTAGGAACTGGGGGGCTTTCCCGCCTCGAGGAAAAACAAAAGGAGGTCCAAATAGTTGGACGTACATGCAGCGGCTAGGCTCGCGGCGGGCATAGCCATCGGAATTGGGGCCATCGGGCCTGGCATCGGCATCGGCTTCGTGGGCCGGGGTGCGATGGAGTCGATCGGGCGCAACCCCGAAGCGGCGGGCAGCATTCAAACCAACATGATTCTCGGTATGGCGCTGGCCGAGGCAATCGCGATTTATGCCTTGATCATCGCTTTTGTGCTGGCCTTCACTGGCTAAACTGAGGTTGGCTGGGGCGGGTCATGGCACCCGCCCCAGCATCATGAAAAGGGGACGCGATTGGCTGCTCAATTAGGCATCGACTGGGTACGGCTTGTCCTGCAGATCGTCAATTTCCTGATTCTGCTTTTCCTCCTCCAGCGCCTGCTGTTCAAGCCCATCCTGCGGCTGATGGACAACCGTGCGACCAAGATTCGCGAAAGCATCGACGAGGCCCATCGCATGCAGAAGCTGGCCGATGAGATTCGCGAGATGAACGAAAAAGAGCGTGACGCTGCGAAGCGCGAAGCCAATGAGATCCTCGACAACGCGCGGCGGATGGCCGAACAGTACGCGGCCTCTGAACGAGAGCGCACAGCCAACGAGCTCGAGCTGTTCAAACAGCGGACCATGGACGACATCGAACTGGAGCGCCAGCGCGCCGTGGCGGACGTCCGGCGGGTGGCCGTGGACCTGGCCATCCTGGCGGCTGGCAAGGTCATCGAGCAGCAGCTGAACCCGGCCGATCACGTGAAGCTGGTGGAACAGTTCTTGGCGGAAGCCCAGACCGGCGGCGACGGCCAGCGCTAAATGGTTCGCGGCACCACTGCTCGGCGTTACGCGGAAGGCGTGTTCGCCATCGCCAAGGAGCAGAACAGCTTTGACCGCTGGCTAGCCGACCTGGCCACGATCCGCGAGGTCGTGACTAACCCGGACATGGCCCGCTTCCTGGCCGATCCCAAGCCCAGTGAAGCTGAAAAGAAGGACGTGCTGGAAAGGCTGCTGGGCGGCAAGGTCGACCGGCTGGCGCTGAACACCGTCCTGCTGCTCGTGGAGCGGCATCAGGTAGAGGCGGTGCCTACCCTGGAGCGCGACTTCCAGCTGATGGTCAACGACTATCGCAACGTGGCCGTGGCCGAGCTGACCACCGCCGTCGATCTCGACGGCACGCAGCGCCAGCTGGTTAAGGAACGGCTGGAGGCGCTCACGGCCAAGACCATCGAGCTGAAAACCAAAGTGGACAAGTCAATCATTGGCGGCTTCATCGCCCGAGTTGGCGACGTGCTTATCGACGCCAGCCTGACGACGAGGCTGCAGGCTCTGCGTCAGAACCTGCTGACGCACACTACCTAAGGGGAGAGAGATGGCCCAAGTTAGCGCCGAAGAGATTTCCTCGATTATTCGCCAGCAGATCGAGCATTTTGGTGAGCCGATCACGGCCAAGAGCGTCGGGACAGTGGTCCAGGTGGGCGATGGCGTTGCTCGCATCTATGGGCTCAGCGACGTCATGTACAACGAGCTCGTCGAGTTCCCCAACGGCACCATGGCCATGGCGCTGAACCTCGAAGAGGAGAGCGTGGGCTGCGTGCTGCTGGGCGAAGAGACCGGCATCCAGGAAGGCGACGAGGTACGCAGCACCGGCCGTATCGTCGAGGTGCCAGTCGGTGACGCCATGCTGGGGCGCGTGGTCAGCGCGCTGGGCCAGCCGATCGACGGCAAAGGGCCGATCTCGACAGCCAAAACGCGGCCGATCGAGCGCGTGGCGCCGTCGGTCATCTACCGCAAGTCCGTCGACACGCCCGTCCAGACGGGTATCAAGGCGATCGATTCCATGATCCCGATCGGCCGCGGCCAACGCGAGCTGATCATCGGCGACCGGCAGACCGGCAAGACGGCCATCGCCATCGACACGATCATCAACCAGAAGGGCCAGGACCTGATCTGCATCTACGTAGCGATCGGCCAGAGGAACGCCAAGATC
>DATGVV010000472.1:0-1540 GCA_035299885.1 Chloroflexota bacterium
AACAACACCGATGTGGCCATCCAGAAGCTCACCCTCTTCACCGCACAGAACGCCATCCAGCGCGCCTTCGCGCCGTTTGACCCCGCCTTTCTCGGGACCTTCAACGCCACCCGCGCGAACACGCCGTCCAACACCGTGCTCGAAGGCGCCTCCGTCCTCAGCAGCCTGAACCAGCAATCCAATTTTCGCTACACCCAGACCATGGAAAGCGGCATGCAGTACACGGTTGGCTTCGTCGGAACCAAGGCTACCAACAACAGCGCCTTCACCAATTTCAACCCCAGCATCCAGACCAACCTGCAGTTCACGCTGAGCCAGCCGTTGTTGCGGAACCGCGGCACGTACGTGAATCGCATCCCCATCATGGTCGCCCGCTCGCAGTACCGGGCCAGCGAGGCGAATCTCCGCCAGCGGATCATCGATCTGCTGACACAGGCCGAAAACGCCTACTGGGACGTCATCGATGCCCGCGAAACCCTCAAGGTCCGCCAGAAATCGCTCGAGCTGGCCGAGGCGTTCCTCAAGCTGAACCGCCGCGAGCTGGAGTTGGGCGCCATCTCCCCCCTCGACATTTATCAGCCGGAGCAGCAGCAGGCCACCGCCCAACTGGCCGTCACCCAGGCCTTGTACCGGCTCCAGCAGCGGGAGGACGTTTTGCGGAAGTGGATCGGCGTCGATTTGCACCCCGATCTCCGGAAGCTGCCCGTGGAATTGACTGAGACCGTCCTGCCGCCTTCTGAAGGCCTCACCATTGACCAAGAAGAGGCCATCGCCACTGCCCTGCGGATGCGGCCCGAGCTCGAGAGCTCCCGCTTCAACACCGATGTGGCAGACCTGCGGATCCAATCCGCCACCAACCAGTTGCGTCCCGACCTCACCTTGGGCGGCAACTACACCTCCCAGGGCCGCGGCGGCAATTTCTTCCAGCGTAGCCTGGCCACCGTGGCCGGTGGCACGGGCGGCTCCACGTTGATCCCCGGCGGCTTTACCGACGCCATCGATCAGTTGTTCGCGTTCGGCTTCCCGGTTTATGGTTTCAGTCTGAACCTCCGCCTGCCCATCCGGGACCGCCGGGCGGCGGCCGACCTCGCCGACGCCGTGGTCGGCAAGAGAACTGAAATGCTGAACCTCCGCAACCTCGAGCAGCGCATCCGCCTGGACGTGCTCAACGCCGTCAGCGGCGTCGAGCAAAGCCGGGCCAGCGTCAAACAGGCCGGCGTCGCCCGCGACTTCGCCCAGAAGCGCCTGGAGGCCGAGCAGAAGAAATACGAGCTCGGCGCCCGTGAAGCCTTCTTTGTCCTGCAGGCCCAAATCGACCTGGCTACTGCCGAGAGCGACCTCCTCACCCAGTCCATCGGCTACCGCCGCAACCTGCTCAGCTTTCTCCAGTCCACCGGCCAGTTGCTGGAGGAGCGGGGCGTGGTGCTGCAATAAGACCGTGGCGTCGAGCACGGGTTCTCAGCGCAATCTCAGCAAGATCCTGGCACAAAGGGGTATTTTTTCTTGCAATAGCCCTTCTGGTCTGGTCTGGTACTGTTTC
>DATGVV010000473.1:0-8035 GCA_035299885.1 Chloroflexota bacterium
ATTTGTGAACGAGATGCAGGAGGCGATCGTGAGCGCCGCCGCCGGAGGAACTGCGGAGCCTATAGAGACTTTGCTCAACGAGTGGCAAGTCACCGCTGGGGCCCTGAAGGATCCTGAGTTTCGTGAACTTATGAGTCGTCCGCACAAAAATGAAGACTTCGTAGAAGTAATGCGTCCGTCCAAGCCAGCGTAACGAACTACTAGCATTATCCATACGGCCGGGACGCATTGATTACCAGTTCAACGACCACTACGTTGGACCACGCGGCGACCCACATCCGGTGGTTCGAATTCTCCGGATTGACTTGGGCTCTCACTGAGCGCGATCCTCATCAGCCTATCTTGGCAATGATGAACAGCCGGCGGAAGGGGAGCAGGGTACGGCCGTCGGGGCGGCGGGGGTAGGCGGCGGCGACGAGCTCCGCGTAGCGGCGCTCGAACTGGCTGCGCTGCGGCTCATTCAGCGCATCGAGCAAAGGGTTGAGCCAGGTGGCCTTGGTCCACTCCTTCACGGGGTCCTCACCCTCCAGCACGTGGAGGTATTCGGTTTCCCAGATGTCGAGGCTGGCGGTGAGCAAGGCCAGGATGTCGAAGTAGAAGGCCGGATCGGCGACAGGGTTGGGACGCAGCAGGGGCTCCAGCGTGTCGCGCCAGGGGCCGCCGCGGGCGGCTTCGGCGATGGCCGTGTGGGACGGCGCCAGGAAGTTGCGCGGCATCTGCACGGCCAGCACGCCGCCGGGCTTCAGGAAGGGGAGCAGCACGGGGAACAGCCGGTCGTGGTCACGCAGCCAATGGAGGGCCGCGTTGGAGTAGATCAGGTCCGCGGGACGCGGGGGCTGCCAGGTGGCGAGATCGGCCTGCTGCCACTCCACCCCAGGCGAGGCGGAGGCGGCTTTGGCGAGCATCTGCTCCGAGGAATCGACGCCCGTGATGCGCGCCTCGGGCCAGCGGGCACGCAGCAGGCGGGTGACGTTGCCGGCGCCGCAGCCGAGGTCACAGACCTCGGTGGGCGCGTCGAGATCTATGCGATTCAGCAGATCGACGGCGGGCCTGAGACGGTGATCGCCAAACTTGAGGTACTGGGCTGGATCCCAGGGCAAGGTTTAGCGCACGCCGGCTAGCTCGCGCTCTGACTCCTCGACGCCTGCCTTCAGGCTGCGCAGGTAATTGACCGCCGCATCGATCGAGATCACGTCGGCGTACTTCTGGTGCATGTCGAACAGGTTGATGGCGTGGCACGCCTCGTGGCGGTCGAACACGCACTCCTCGACGACCTGCACCCGGAACCGATAGCTGGCCGCATCGACCACGGAAGCGCGGACGCAGCCGCTGGTGCTCTCGCCGGTGACCAGCAAGGTATCGATGCCGAGGTGGTTGAGCTGGGCCATGAGCGGGGTGCCCCAGAGGGCGCTCGGCGCGGTCTTGCGCAGGACCACGTCGCCAGGCTGGGGCGCAACTTCGTCGATGATGTCGTAGCGGCGGGCGTAGCGGTCGCGAGCCACCGGGTCACCCGAAGCGCGGCGCCGGCCACCGTCGTGATGGACGGCCTCATTCCAGCCGGTCACACCCGAGTCCTCGTCGACCATGCCGGTGACGTAGCAGACCGGCACGCCGGCCGCACGGGCCTCACGCAGCAGGCGCTGGATGTGCGGGACGGCCTCCCAGCCCATCAGGCCGGTATAGCCGGGCCAGTCCTTGACGCCATCGAGCAGGGGCAACGGCTCGTCGCCGAAGACCCAGCGATAGAGGTCGACGTTCAGGATGGCCGGTCGCTGGCCAAAGCCCACCCTGCGGTCCTTGGCTTGGGCCAGGTGCGCCTTGTCCTGCTCGGTAAGGAAGCGATCCCACACACGTGTCACAGCATTTCTCCTCTCTTACTACAGCCCGTAGAGGGCCCTCGGATTGTCGTCCAGAATGCGATCCATGTCGCCGCTGCTGATGTCCTCACGGTAGCGCAAGCGCTTGAGGGCTTCCAGTTCGCTGGAGGTGTCGGCATGACCGTAGTCGGTGCCGGCAACGAGATTACTGGAGCCGGCGTACTTGAGCACATAGGCGATGTCGTCATCGGTCTGGCAGGCGACGTAGATGCGGTTCTCGGCCATCAACGCAGTACGGTCCAGCTGCTGCCCTTTCTTTTCCATGCGGCGAACGAAGTCGTGCAGGGCATAGGGCACCCACTGAGCGCTCAGCTCCACGAAACCAAAGCGCAGCTTCGAGAAGCGCTCCATGAGCTTCGTCTGCAGGATGTTGTGGAAAGCGGTTAGGCCAGGCAGCTTGAAGCGCCAGAAGCCGAGGTCGCCGCTGAACACGTCGTGAAAGTAGAAGTTGCCTGTGGCGGCATGGACGCAGATGGGCAGATCGAGGCGGCTGGCCTCCTCGTACAGCGGATAGAAGTAGGGATCGCCAGGCAGGCGCTCGCGCTCGACGCCGCGCCAGAAGACGGCGCAGGCGCCGTGGTCCTTCGCGAAGCGCAGCTCCTCGATTGACGCCGCGATGTTGGTGGTCGGCGGGACCACCGCCCAGCGCAGCCGGCTCGGCGCCTCAGCGCAGCGCTCGGCCAGCCAGCGATTGTAGCTGCGGCACAGTGCCAGATCGACGTCCGGCTTGTCCGTAATGGGGCGCAGGAAGAAGGTCGGGAACAGCACCTGGGCGTCGGTCCCAAGCTCGTCCATGTGCTTGATGCGAGCAGGGACGTCGTCCAGCTCGCGGTCGGCTTTGACGGCGTCGGTCTCGGATACCGGACCGCCGCTGAGCAGCTTGCCCTCGATCGCCCACATTTGGCTGTCGCGCCCGTCGCGACCGGGGATGGTCACCCGGATGGGCATCAGCTCCTTCTCGGAACCGCTGACATAGGACCAGGTTCTCTCGTTCTCTACGACGTGCGCATCGGCATCGATAATGGCCATGACCAGGCGATTGTAGCCGGGGCGCCGCTAGTCCTCCAGGCGGAAGCCTACCTCCAGCTCAACCTGGTACTCGAGCTTGCCGTCACGGATGGCTCCGCGCATCTCCTTGACCTCCCACCATTCGACGTTGCGAAGCGTTTTCTGCGCCCGTTCGATGGCGGTCTTGGTGGCGTCGGCGTAACTGGCTGTGGATGATCCAGCAAGTTTGGTGAGCTTGTAAACGGCCATGCGCCACTATACCGCCGCGCCTAGTACTCCTCGAACAGCTGCTGGATGGCTTCCGCATCCCGGATGCGGGTGAGGGCCAGCATCAGCAGGATGCGCGCTTTCCACGGCAGCAGGTCGTCGGCAGTGACGATGCCGCGGGCGCGCAGCTTAGGGCTGCGAGCGACGCGGCCGGATCCGGTGCGGCTGGCCTGGACGACCACCACGCCTTTCGCGCGGGCGCGGTCCAGCGCCTCATCCTCGGCGGGCGTAGGCCGGCCGGCGCCGCTGCCGGCGCTGACGATGCCTTGCGCGCCCGCGGCCACGGCAGCGTCGATCAACGCGCCATCGGCGCCGGCGTAGGTCAGGACTACGTCCACCCGCGGCAGCTCCGCAAGCTGACGAACGTCGAAGCCGCCGTGGCGGCGCACCGGCTGGCCGTACCAGACGAAGCGGCCGTCGCCATCGGCGTAGCCCAGCGGTCCAGTGCCGCGGCTCTGGAAAGTGTGGACCCGGAAGGTGTTGTGCTTGGTCACGTCGCGGGCGCCGTATATGGTGTCGTTCAGCAGGACGAGCACGCCCTTGCCGCCTGTGGACGGGTCGGCGGCGGCGCGGATGGCATTGAACAGGTTGAGGTCGCCATCGGAGCTCAGGCCGGAGGCCGGCCGCATGGCGCCAGTCATGACTACGGGCTTGTCGGTGTTCAGGCTCAGGTTCAGGAAGTAGGCGGTTTCCTCGAGGGTGTTGGTGCCGTGCGTGACCACGGCGCCATCGAGGCCATCAAGCTTCTCCTGCACCGTCCGCGCCAGCTCCAACCAGTCGGCAGGCGTGATACCGCCGCTGGACAGACGCTTGAACGGGACCTCCTCCACCTGGGCCAGGTCGACGATCTCTGGCACGCGGGCCAGCAGCTGGCCGGGGCCGAGGCGCTCGTCGTGTTCGAAGTACCAGGCTAGATCGAGACGGTCCTTGCCGAGCGAGTCGATCGTGCCACCAGTGGTGATTAAGCCGACGTGAGGCAGAGCCATCGGATAATTGTGGCCTCATGTCTGAAAAACTGCGCTTGACCCTGGCCTGTGGCGACTACGACATCAACTGGGCGCTCGTGGACGGCAAGGTCGAGATCGCCGGGGTCGACTTGGTGGCGCTGACCATGCCCTCGCCCGAGCGCCACTGGCGGCTGATCCGCCACCAGGAGTTCGATGTCTGCGAGTTTTCGATGGCGTCGTACATGCTGCTGCGCGATCGCGGCGATCTGCCCTACCTGGCCGTGCCGGTGTTCCCTCACCGGCGGTTCCGGCATTCGTACCTGTTCGTGAACGCCGCGGCCGGGATCAAAGAGCCCAAGCAGCTCGAAGGCAAGCGGGTGGGCCTGCGCACCTGGCAGACGACGGCCGGCTTCTGGATGCGCGGCATCCTTCAGGACTTCTACGGCGTGGACCTGCGCTCGATCGAGTGGATCACCCAGGACGAGGAGGACATCCCGCTGGAGCTGCCGCCCGGCTACCGGCTGCGGCGCGTGGAGCCCGGCAACGACGTGGACCGGATGCTGCTCGAGGGCGAGCTGGCTGGACTCATGTATCCCGAGCTGCCGCCCTCGTGGCGGAACGGCGACCCGCGCATCCAGCGGCTGTTCCCCGACGCAAAGGCCGAGGAGCAGCGCTATTTCGAGCGCACGGGCAATTTCCCCATCATGCACACCGTCGTCATCCGCGAGGACCTGCTGCGGCAGTACCCGTGGCTGGCCATGAACGTGGTGCAGGCGTTCCGCCACTCCAAGGACCTGGCGTTCGAACGCATGGAAGATCCCCGGCGGGTGAGCCTGGCATGGTTCCGCGAGGCGCTGGAGGAGCAGCGGACGACGCTCGGCCGCGACCCGTGGTCGTACGACCTCGAGAGCAACCGACCCGCGTTGGAGGCGATCTGCCGCTATGCGGAGGACCAGGGCCTCACGCGGCGCAAGTTCGCACCGGAAGAGCTGTTCGACCCCGCCTCGCTGGACGACCCGCCGAAGTACGTGGGGGCGTAAACCATGTCATTCTGAGCCGCAGGCGAAGAACCTTCTCGTCTGCCGCTACGGCGGAAGGTCCTTCGGCCGACGGCCTCAGGATGACACTTTGGAGATGATGTCCTCAGAGATCATCTGCAGGTAGTCGATACGGGCTTGCGGTGAGCGCGGCAGGCTGTAGATGGTGAAGCCGATGCGGTTGAGGCCCAGCTCGTCGCGGGCCCACTGGATTTTCTCCACGCAGTCGGCCGGCGAGCCGTGGACGGCCCAGTCCTCGAGGTCGTTCTCGAAGCTGAGCTGAAGATCGGCCATGTTGCTTTCCTGCATCGACCACGTCTTGTACATGTTGAAGGTCTTCTCGAGGTACTGCTCGGCGGTCTTGCGCGCCTCCTCCTTGCTGCCGGCCACCATCAGGCTGCGCGATGCGCCCAGCATGCCGAGGTCCTTGCCCAGCTCCTTGCGCGTGGTCCGGTACAGCTCGGCCAGCTCGCCAACGTAGCGCCAAGGCGCCTGCGGGCCGAAGAACACGCCATCGGTGATGCGCGCGGCGCGCTTGGTGGCGCCCTCGCTCTGAGCGCCCATCTCCAGCGGCGGGTGCGGCTTCTGGTAGGGCGTGAATCCCATGCGGCCCTTGACGACGCGCGTGTATTTGCCCTCGAAGGCGACCTCTTCGCCGCTCCACAGCTGCTTCATCAGCTCGACCGACTCCTCCAGCTTGGGCACGCGATCCTTGCGGGTGAGCCCGGCCACGTCCAGCTCCAGCTCGCGATAGCCGATCGACATGCCCAGGATCAGCCGGCCGTGGGTGATGTGGTCCAGCGTGGCGACGTTCTCGGCGATATCCACGGGGTTGAACAGTGGCACCAGCAGCACCGAGGTCTTGATGAGCATGTCGCCGGTCTCGGGCGCCAGGCGGGCAACGAGCGGAAACGGTTGGGGCCAGATGGTGGGATAGGACAGCCAGTGGTTGCCCATGGAGACCCAGCCGTAGCCCATTTTCGAGGCGGCGGCGATGACCTCGATAGCCTCGTCGATGATCTGGGTGGGCGTGCGGTCGGTAGGGCTCCAGAAGGGCGTCAGGTGAAATCCGATTTGCATCGCTTTACAGCGTACCGGACAGCAGCCTCACAGCCTCCTCGGGCGATCGGGCCGCAATGGCC
The DNA here is from genome assembly GCA_035299885.1 of Chloroflexota bacterium. Taxonomy (GTDB): domain Bacteria; phylum Chloroflexota; class JAJPGV01; order JAJPGV01; family JAJPGV01; genus DATGVV01. The sequence goes on from DATGVV010000473.1 coordinate 6,279, forward strand.
TCGCTGCTCACTTCGTCCCAGCTCTCTAGCACGGCCAGCGGTTTGCCCACGCGCAGGGTGAAGCCGATCTCGGACAGGGTGCCGTATCCCTTGCCGATAGCCAGGACGGCATCGACCGATCGAATAAGGATCAGGTTGCGCGCCTCGCCCATGCCGGTGGCGATGGGGATTTGGACCCAACGATTGGCTTCGGAGGCATCCGCGCCGGGCAGCACCCCGACAGTGGTCGCGCCGGCCTCGCGAGCGCCGCGGCAGGCCGCTTCCATGACGCCGGCGAGACCGCCGGTGTAGACCATGCAGCCGGCCTGTCCCAACAGCTTGCCGGCTTCGTACGCCAGCTCCTCGATGTGCTCGTCCGCGTTGCTCGGGCCGATGACGGCGACGCGGCGCGTTAGCTGGCGCTCCGGGCCGGCCTAAGCACCGTCAGGATGAGCATCGCGAGGCCGAGGAAGGTGAGCACCATTTGAGGCAGGGGGTTGGCGGCCAGGATGGCGGCCACCGCGATCAGCAGGATGCCCAGCAGGCTGACGGCAGCGGCCACGGCCTGGATGCGCTCGAAGTGCTCGACCCACAGCCGAGCCAGCCAGCTCGGCTGCGGCTCGGTCCAGCCGTCCCAGGCGGCCAGGGGATCCTCGGCCGGCTGCGGCGGCGGGCTCACATAGCTGCTCTCGACGCGCTGCCCGTCCCGCGGCGGAGCCTGGCTCTCGACCGGCTGATTGGGACTGGCCACGTGCTTACTATGGCACGAATGGGCATGGCGGGGTGCCCGCCGTAACGAGCGCTCGGGGTTGTCCGTTTTGGCCAGTGCCCCATGAAGGTACGGAGCTTGGCGCTGGCCGGCGGGTTGAGCGTTTCGATCATGCTGGCCGGCGCCCCCGCGGCGCCGGCGGTGAGCCCGGCGGTGCTGTCGGCGCCGGCTCCAGCCCCGCGCATCTACAAGCTGCCGTACCCCGGGGGGCTCAGCTTCGAGATCTGCCAGGGGAATAATCACGGCACGCACGTGGGCCATGGCGCCTATGCCTGGGACTTCTGCATGCCCATCGGCACACCGGTAACCGCCGCGCGCGCCGGGACCGTCCGGGCCGTCCGCCAGGACTCGAACTCCGGCGGCTGGGGCATGAAGTTTGTGGGCGACGCCAATTACGTGGTGGTCGACCACGGCGACGGCACGTCGGGCCTGTACATGCACCTGATGCTCAACGGCGCTCGGGTGAAGCCGGGCGACCAGGTATCCACCGGTCAGCTGCTGGCCTACAGCGGGAACACCGGCTGGACGTCGGCGCCGCACCTGCACTTCATGGTCATGCAGACAGTCCCCGACGATCCCTACGCCCAGTCGCTGCCGGTGCTGTTCCAGGACGTGCCCAGCAACGGCGGCCTGGCGCTGGAGGACAACAGCTGCACGTCGGGCAACACGCCGCTCGAAGCGCGGTACATGAATCCGGGCGGGCCGCCGCCCTTCGTGCCATTCTGGGTTGAAACCTTCCGGCCGTCGGCATTGTGGTCGGGGCCGGACGACAAGGCGATCCAGTTCGGGCCGGCCGGGGTGTGGCAGTTCTTCCAGGTGATAGCGCCCCAGAACGGGCCGCGGCTGCAGGTGATCGTGGCCGCCAGCGGCTCGCCGGCGTTTGTGCCGGCGGCGGACGTGGGGCCCAGCGGGCCGCCACCGGCGCCGCACGGCGCACCCGCCCCGGCGTCCGGCCCCGCGCCCGCGCCAGCGGCTCCGGCGCCATCCGGATCGGGGCAGGTGATGGTGG
>DATGVV010000474.1:0-11569 GCA_035299885.1 Chloroflexota bacterium
CAACGGCCCGCACCTCCACTGGGAGCTGCGCGTTGGCAACCGCTACGTCGATCCCGACGAGTGGACCAAGGCGACCTTCGGCGTGGGGGGCTTCGCCCTGGAGGCCGGCCCATCGTGGGCCGACATCATCCCCTACCGCTCGCTGCTAGAGTAGCGCATGGCCGTTCGCGTTGACCTTGAGGAGCTTCGGCGCGCTGTCCAGGACGAGTATGCGGAGGTAGCCGAGAACCCCGATCGCGGTTTCCATTTCCATACCGGCGGCACACTCACTGGCATCCTTGAGTACCAGCCCGAGTGGCTGAAAAGGCATTCCCGAGGAGAGTATCGCCTCATTTGCCGGCGTGGGCAAGCCGTACGCCTTCGGCGCCCTCAAGCCGGGCGAGCGAGTGGTCGACGCTGGCTCCGGCGCGGGCTTCGACAGCCTCATCGCCGGCACAATGGTTGGACCCGGGGGCCACGTCATCGGCGTGGATATGACGCCGGCCATGCTGGACAAAGCGCGGCGAGGGGCCGCGGCCATGGGCACCAGCCACGTGGAGTTCCGACAGGGATTCCTGGAGGACATGCCGGTCGAGGACGGCTGGGCAGATGTCGTCATCTCTAACGGGGTAGTGAATCTGTGCCCTGATAAGGCGGCCGTCTGGCGCGAGATCTTCCGCGTCCTCAAGCCTGGCGGGCGCATCCAGATCGCCGACATCGTAGTCGGCAAGCCGGTGCCTGAGGCCGCCAAGGAGGACATCTCCCTCTGGACCGGTTGAATTGCCGGAGCTCTGCTGGAGGCAGAGACAGAGGAAGCCATCCGGGCGGCGGGCTTCCTGAACGTGTACACCACGCCGGGCAAGGATGTCTTCAGCGGGGCGCCGAGCGCTTCCTCAGCGGCGGCCTATGAGACCCGCGGCGTCCAGATCCGTGCGGTCAAGCCGGGATAAGAGCTCGACGATGGACGGGCCGGTCGCATCCGAGATGCTGGTCGGTGACATCATCGAGCGCTACCCAGAGACCATCGACGTGTTCCTGGCCCACGGCTGTCCAGACATGCGCAAGGGCGTGTTCAAAATGATGTGCCGGATTATGCGGCTGCGCTGGGCGGCCGCGGTCCATCGCATTCCCCTCGACTCGCTTCTGGCGGACCTGAACAAGCGTGTCATGGCCAGTCATCCGCCGGCCTAAGAGCGTCAGCTTACCCAGCGCCATGGGTGCGTTCGCGCTGGCCGCGGGCATGAACACTGGCAGCGTGTTCGTCGAGCGGCGCTGGCGAGTGCTGAGCCGCGTATTTGGAGGGCGGGCCTGGGAAGCGCATCTGGCGCTGATTACGCCAGTCTGGGTTGCGGCCGTAGTGCAGCTGTGCCGGCTGGATCCCGGCTCCGCCTGGCCGCTGCCGCGGCGGCTCCGGGGCGTGGGCGTAACCGCCAGCCCGATTGCGTTGGCGTTGTGGACCCAGACCGTCGCCAACCTGGGACTGACGCGCTTCGCGAACGGAGCATGCTTCGGCAGGGCGGGCTCGGAGCGGCTCCGCGGCGGCACCTTCCGCCTCCTCCGCAATCCGATCTATGACAGCTACGCTCTGGCGCTCCTCGGAGCAGCCTTCCGAAAGCACGATGCCCGCTTCCTGCTGCTGGCGCTCGAATCTTTCGTCCTGCTCAACCTCATCGAGGCCCCCATCGAGGAGCGCTGCCTGACGCGTGCCTAGTACGCTCATGGCGTGTGGCAAGCGCTGGCGGTGTACTTTGCCCTGGTGGGGCTCCGCGTCCTGCTGAATTACCAGTCGCTGCGGAATTACCTGAAGCTGCCGCTGGTGGAGCGGCCGGCGGCGGCGGAGCGGCTGCCATCGGTGAGCGTCATCGGTGCTGGCGCTGCCGTGGAGACGATGGACTATCCCGACGTGAGTGCGGCAGCTTCGCCGGACGCCGCGACAGGCGACTGGCTGCTGTTCAGCCCGCCCAGCGTCGAGCCTCGTCCGGAGAGCCTCGACCGCGCGATGCGCTTCGCGCTGCAGCACAGGGCGCAGGCGGTGTCGATCTTTCTCCAGCAACGCTGTGAGACGTTCTGGGAACGCGTGCTGCTGCCGTACGCCTACCAGCAATTGTTCATCAGCCGCCCAGCTGAGCTCAGAGGTCAGTGGCTGCTCATTCAGCGCGAGGCTTACCGGCGTGCGGAAGGGCACGAGGCGGCGCAGCTCGAGGCGGCTGGCGTGCCGGTTCTGGTTGGCCGCGGTGAGCGCCTGGCGAGCGTCCGCGCCTGGCTGGGCAAGCACCAGCTGGCGCCCGCGACAGTGCTCGGGACCGTCCTCTCGCTGCTGGCCATCCCGTGCGCCATCTACGGCCTGGCGGTGGGCAGCCGCGCGTTCGAGCTGGCCGCACTCGTAACGTACATTACGTCCGTGGCGGAGCTGAGCCTGTGGCAATTCCTGTTTGGAACGCCAATCAGCTCTGCGCTCTATCAGCCGCTGGCGGCCGTCCTATTCCTTGCCAATGCCGCCACAAAACCGAGCAAGAGGTAAGCGCAGCGGCCTACCGCCCAAGCTGGGGCGGCACGCGCTGTGCGGGGTCGCCGTGTATGACGCCTGGAGGTCCCGAGGAGCCCCTGCCCGATCCAACGCAGCCAGCCGAGCCCGTGCCCGATCTGCCGCATCCGCCGCGCGAGCCTGAGCCACTGCCTGCTTAGGCCGGCAGCTTCCCTCCTGTGTACTCCACTACGTAGATGCCGCCCTTGATGCGATCGGTGATGTAGATCAGTCCGTCCGCATCCACGAAGACGTCGTTGATTTGCGGCGCCTCCTGGCCGGTCGGCGAAGGCGGCACGAAGTACCCAATCTCCTCCGGCCGGTCGGCGTTGCTGATGTCGAAGATGCGCAGCCCGGCGTTATACCAGGTGGCGAACATCACCGTCTCGCTCTGGAAGCTGCCGGGGCGGTTCTCGTGTACGTTGTGCGGCCCGAAACGGCGGGGCCGGTCCCAGAAGCTGCTCCACGGCGTGCCTTTGGGCGGTTTGGGCTGCGGGAACGAGCTGATAGTCACCGGCTGGCGTTCGTTGCGCACGTCGATCAGCCACACCCGCTTGTCGCCATCTTCCTCGGCTGTGAAGTGGATGGCCTCGCACACCCCAACCACCAGCCCGCGGCCGGGCAGCGGGAGGGCCGTGTGCAGATAACCGCCGTAGGACGGGTACCAATTGACCCGCCCCAGCATCTGCGGCACGCTGATGTCGGAGATGTCCAGCAGGGCAAAGCCGGCGTCGATGCAAGAGGCGTAAGCGCGGTTGCCGTGCGGGATCACGCCATGCACTTCCGAATGTGAGATGTCCGGCTCCCAGCGCTCGACGTCGTCGTCCTTGCTGCCGGGCACCCACCAGCAGCCGGCCATCTTCGGCTCGCGCGGATTGGAAAGGTCGACGATCTGGTAGGCGCGGCGCCTTGCGTCCGGAATCCAGGCGGCGATGTGCGCGTATGGCGGCTCTGTGTACCAGATGCGGTGCACGCCGTTACCAGGCACGGCATGAAAGCCGATCGGCTGCGGGTCGGTCGGATCGGTCAAGTCGAACACGCACAGGCCGGTGACCGGCTTAGCGTCCGAGGTGGCGCCGCTGCCTTTGGCGAAGTACGGCACCTCGCTGTTTTGAATGAGCACGTTGCCCACGATCTGCACCTTGTGGCGGTGGGTGTTGGCGGGATGCTCGATCTGGCGCACGAGGACCGGGTTGGCCGGATCGGCGCAGTCCAGGATCGACAGCGCCATGGCGCTGGTGCCGAGGTGCGCCACGTACAGGTACTGGCCGTGCTTGACCAGCTGCATGCCATCGCCATGGCCGTTCAGGTCGTGGTGCGCGATCAGCCGCGTGTCGGCGGTGTAGCTCTCAGCCTGAAGGGAGCGAAGGTCGCCGTCCGCGTGGGACTCAGGGAGAGTCGTGCTCATGGTCGCAGGATTATACTGGCGGCCCATGACCGAAGACCCGACGCTCGAAATCCACAACCTGCGCCTGCTGGGCTGGCACAACCTGAACGGGGCCAACGGCGGCGGCCGGATGGGCGAGGGTATCGCCATCCAGCAGCTCGGCCAGCGGCGCATCGGCTACTTCGCCACCGAGAGCGGTCCTATCGGGCTCGATGTGGTGGACGTGACCGATCCACGCGAGATTGGCCTGTTGGCGCAGATTCCGGCCGAGGCCGAGCACGTGCGCTTCAACACGCTGTCCATGAGCGGCACCGTCCTAGTGGTCGGGCGGCAGACGCAGAAACCTGGGCAGCAGCCGGCCGGCCTGGCCGTGTACGACGCCAGCGATCCCGAGCATCTGCGCCAGCTGTCCTTCTTCGACACCTCGGGGCCGTACTCGCGCGGCTGCCACTTCGTGTGGTTCGTCGATGGTCGCTACGCCCACCTATCCACCGGCATGCCGGATTTTCAGCCAACCAACCAGAAGGACGACCAGTTCTACGTGATCGTGGACCTGCAGGATCCCGAGCACCCGGTTGAGGTCGGCCGTTGGTGGCTGCCCGGCATGAAGCAGGGCGAGCAGCCGCTGCCTCGGCTGCCCAAGGACAGCGGGCACCGCATGCACACGGTGAACATCCTGCCCAGCCATCCCAACCGGGCCTACATTGCCTGGCTGGACTCTGGCGTGACCATCCTGGACACCTCGGACCAGCAGCGGCCCAAGCTCATCAGCCGGTGGAACCCCTACCCGCCGCAGTCAGGCTTCGCCCACACCGCGGTGCCGCTATTCGAGCGCGGGCTGGTGGTCGTGTCCGAAGAGTCGGTCACCAACGACTGCTCCGACCTCCCCAAGCTGGTCTATCTGGTGAACATCGCGCACGAAGAGAACATGGTGCCGCTGGCCATCGCGCCGGTTAGCAACGAGGACAGCTACCGCACTCGCGGCGGCCGCTTCGGCGCCCACAACCTGCACGAGAACCACGAGCAGCCGACGTGTGCGCAGCTCGACAACACCACCGTTGGCACCTTCTTCAATGGCGGCGTGCGGGTGTACGACCTGCGCAACCCCCACCGCATCGAGGAGCTGGCCTACTTCGTACCCAAAACCCCGGCCGGATCACATGTGCCGAGTTCGCAGATCAACGATGTGTTCGTCGACGATCGCAAGCTCATCTACGCCGTCGAACGCATAGCCGGTGGGGTGTACGTCCTGGAGTACACCGGCCCGGCCCCACTGAACTAGCCTCCGCAATTTGTCATGCCGAACGCAGTGAGGCATCCGTAGCCGAGGGCGCGGATTCCTCGGAATGACAAAGCCTAGCCTCCGCCGAAGCGCTTCTCGATGTCGGCCAGCTCGGCGTTGCCCTGGTTGCCGTAGAACTTGGCCATGTCCTCAGCGCCGGGCGCCGTGTCGAGATACGCGCGTGGGTTCCCGGCGGCTTTGAGGGCCTCCAGCAGCTGCAGCTGGGCGGCCAGCGCGGCGACCTGCATCGAGCCCACGATCAGGGCGCAGTTGGCGCCCACTTCCTGGTATTGGCGCAGGCTCATGCCGGCCGGCAGCACGCCCAGCGCAGGTTTGTCACTGTGCATGCCCTGCCGAAATGCGCGGATGTTCTCCGGCCCGCGGGCTGACAGCCAGCCCACGTCGGCGCCGGCATCCAGGCAGGCGGCCACACGCTCTACCCGCTCCTGGTCGTCCGAGACGTCGCAGCGGGCAATGATAATCAGCTGTTCGTCGGTGCGCGCATCAAGGGCGGCGCGGATCTTGTCGACCATCTCCTGGCGCGAGATGAAGCCGGCGTCGAACCCCTGGTAAGCCGGCCGCTTGGGCGTGAGCTGGTCCTCGATGTGGATGGCCGCCGCGCCGGCGCGCTCGTACTCGCGCACCGTGCGGACCACGTTCACCACGTTGCCAAAGCCCGTGTCGGCGTCGCCGATGACGGGGATATCGACCGCGTCGCACAGGTAGCGCAGGTGATTGACCATCTCGGTCATATCGAGCAGGCCGGCGTCGGCCATGCCGCGGCTGCGGTGCGCGGCGCTGCCCGAGGCGTGGACCGCGGGCAGCCCCACGTGCTGCACCAGCCGGGCGCTGACCGGATCGGAGCAGGCAATGGCGGGGAAGATGTCGGGGCCAGCCAGCAGCTGGCGCAGCCGGCGGCGCTTCTCAGTAGGGCTAATCATGGCGGGCCAGTGTAGCAGGCCAAGCTCAGCGTGCCGGCGCCTCGAATGGGTTCAGAACGGCCACTCCGGTGCTCGCCACATCGGCGGTGTTACGGGTAACCAGCGTCAGGCCCATGACTTTCGCGCTGGCGGCCAGAAGAGAGTCGATAGCAGGCCGCGGGTCGGAGGAATTGAGCCGGCCCCATTCCTCAGCGATTTCGACGGTGATGGGAACGATCCTGTCAGCGTAGTGGCGGCGCAGCTCGGCCAGCCAGCGTTCGTAGACCTCAGCCTGCTGCGTGTCCCGCCGGCGGAGGCGCTCGATGCCTTGGCGGACCTCGCCAAGCACGAGCACGCTGAGATACAGGTCGGTCCCGTTAACGGACGCGATCCAGGCCTTCACGTTGGCGTTCCCGGCCGGCTTGCGCGCTTCCGAGAGGACATTTGTGTCCAGCAGGAAGCTCACAGCTCAACGCGCCTTGACGCGTCCTTGTTTTGGACGATCTCGAGCTCGTCCAGATCAGGCCCAGACAACAAGAACTCCTTGAAATCAGGCAGGCGGCCGGTGAGGCGCTGAAACTCGGACGCCGAGACGATGACGACAACTTCCTGCCCTCTGCGGGTCACTACTTGTGGGCCTTCGTCGAGGACTCGCTGGACCACTTCGCTGAATCGTTGTTTCGCTTCCTGCAGCTGCCAAGGCACATTGGTTCTCCTGTCTAGTCTGTCTAGATTATAGCTCTGCCTGTCTCCTGGTCAGCTTGCCGCGGAACCGGCATGAAGGTGTATCGTTTGCGCTCAAATGACGCGCGCATTGGCGATTGCTCTGATTGGCGTGTTCGCGCTAGCGTCGTGCAGCGGGACCGTGGCTCCCGCGCTCAGTTCCAGCCAGGCCGCTGCCAAGCCGAGCCCGTCGAATGCTCTCGAGACGGTCCGCTTCGGCTCGCTTACACCGTCGGCTAGTGACGCCGGCTGGCTGATCGCGCGCGCCAAAGGCTATCTCGCCGAGCAGCACATCACCATCGACGTTACGCGCTTCTCCAATGGCTCGGAGCTCGTGCCGCCGCTCGGCACGAACCAGCTGGACGTCGGCGGCGGCGCGCCCAATGCCGGGCTGTTCAACGCCGTGGCGCGGGACGTGCAGCTGTTCATCGTGGCCGACAAAGGCAGCACGCCGCCGGGCTACGGCTTCCAGGCCTTCGTCGTGCGCAAAGACCTGGTCGACGGCGGGAAGTTCAAGTCACCGGCCGATTTGAAGGGCATGAAAGTCGCCTTGCCCCAACGAGGGCAATCGGGCGAGGTCAGCCTGGTGGAGATCCTCAAGCAAGGCGGCTTGACGCTGGCCGATGTCGACCTCACGGTCCTGCCCTTCGTCGACCACGCCGCCGCATACGCCAACAAGAACATTGATGCCGGCACGTACATCGAGCCGTTCATCACCGATAGCGTGGCCAAGGGCCTGGTGAGCGTCTGGCAGCGGGGCGACCAGTACGCGCCCAACCAGCAGGTGGCGGCCGTGCAGTATGCGCCAGCCTTCGCCAAGAAGACCGACCTGGCCAGCCGTTTCATGTTGGCCTACCTGAAGGGTGTGCGGCTGTACAACGACGCCTTCGCCAAGAAAGAGCCCGCGGCGCGCACGGAGGTCATCGACATTCTGGCCCGTGAGACTACCCTCAAGGAGAAGAGCCTGTACGACAAGATGGGCCTGCCTGGTCTGAACCCAAATGGCACGGTCAACGTGGCCGACCTGAAGCACCAGCAGGAGTACTACCTCGGCGCGGGGCTGCAGAAGAACACGGCAGACATCGACAAGCTGGTGGATAACAGCTTCGCCGCCGCCGCCGTGAAGCAGCTAGGGGTTTACAGCTAGAGCCGCAACCAACCGGGCTGGAACAAAAGCGTGCCCTGGTTTGCGCTGCTGGCCGGGCCGTTCCTGCTGTCGATCGGCTTCGACGCGCTTGCTCTGTTCTGGGGTTAGTTGGACGCGGCAGCTTCCCGCCTGGTGGGCAGCTGCTGGCGGCGGGCGTGGAAGGCTTGGCGCTGGCGGGCCATGGTCTCGCGCAGCCGGCGCGCTCCTTCTTCGGAGCGCTGCTTGAGCACGCGAGAGCGTTCGGCCAGCTCCAGCCCGCGCCGCACTTTGCTAACGAAGTCGTCGATATTGAACGGCTTCTGGAGATAGTCGAAAGCGCCGAACTGCTCCGCCGACGCCTGCTCATTGGCCGCGGACATCGCCAGGATCGGCAGGGCTTTGCCGTACTCGATACGCAGCGCCGTGGCCACGGAGTCGCCGCGAACGCTGGGCAGGTGCACGTCCAGCACAACCATAGCCGGCGGTGAGTGACGGGCGAATTCCATGGCCTCATGGCCGGTGGCGGTCAGATGGAACGGCAGGCGCTCTTGAGCCAGGATGGAGCCGAGCAGCTTGCGCGTCGGCGCGTCATCCTCAACGACCAGGACGATACCGGGCCCATCGCCCCCGCCCGCGACCGTGACCCCAGCCGTCATCCGCATTTCACATAGTACTCGCGCCGTCAAGGCCCAGGCTCTTAGAATTGGCCGCGTGCTCAAGCCCTTTCATCTGCTCCGGCCCGAAAGCGTGGGCGACGCAAGCCGCGAACTGAAACGGCTCGGCGATCGGGCCAAGGTATACGCGGGGGGCGTGGAGCTGCTGCTGCTGCTGCGCCATGGGCTGGTTGAGGCCGAGTACCTCGTGGACGTCAAGCGCATCCCACGGCTGGACCATCTTCATTGGGACGATGGCTGCCTGACCATCGGCGCTTGCGTCACACACCGTAGGCTGGAAGGCGACGCCAGCGTGGCCGAGCGTCTGCCCCTGCTTGCAGCGGCCGAGCGGCACGTGGGCAACGTGCGCGTCCGCACACAGGGCACACTGGGCGGCAACTTGTGCTTTGCCGATCCCCATGCCGACCCTGGTACGGCGCTGCTGGTGCACGAGGCCACCGTCACCTTGGCTGGTGCAAGCGGCTCGCGCGATCTGCCGCTGGCTGACTTCCTCCGCGGCATGTACGACGTAGCGCTGGAAGATGGAGAGCTGCTTACGAGCGTGCAGGTACCGCTCTTGCCCGCCGGCTGGGGCAGTGCCTTCGAGCGCTCCGAGCGCTTCTACCGGCCCACCCTGAACGTCGCCGCGGCCGTGCGGATGGATGGCCCGCGGCTGGTGGATGTGCGCCTGGCCGCTGGCTGCGTTGGCCCGCAGGCGGCGCGCCTGAGCGAGCTGGAGCAGCGTCTGCGCGATTTGCCGCTGAGCGATGCGCTGCGGGTCATCGGTGAGAGCGCCAGCTACCTCGAGGAGCGGCTGGAGCCGGTGGGCGACCTCCTCGGATCGGCCGAGTACAAGGTGCACCTGACGAAAGTGCTCATTGGACGCGCGCTCGAAAGGGCGGCAGCATGAATACGCTCCAAACCCTCCCCGTCACCCTCACGATTAATGGCCGCCAATGGACAGGCGAGCTGCCCGTCGAAGAGGTGCTGCTGGACACGCTGCGCTCGCGCCTGGGGCTCACCGGCACGAAGCGATCGTGCGAGTCGGAAGTGTGCGGCGCCTGCACGGTGCTGGTCGATGGCGAGCCCGTCAGCTCCTGTACCTACCTGAGCTTCGAGGCCGATGGCAAGCAGGTGACCACCGTCGAGGGTTTGGCGCAGGGCGACCGCCTGGATCCGCTGCAGGAGGCCTTCATCCGCAACGTGGGCGCGCAGTGCGGCTACTGCACCCCCGGCCAGCTCATGGCTGCCAAGGCACTGCTGCGCCACAACCCGCGGCCCACCTACGACGACATCGCCGACTGGATGTCCGGCAACATCTGCCGCTGCGGCTGTTACGTGGCCATCGCGCAGTCGATCCAGGAGGCTGCCGGGCTAGCATAATCCGGATGCATCGAGGCGAACAGCGGTCCCCAACGTCTGGGCCGGTGCGGCCACCCGAGGGTCATGAGCAGTTGCTGGCCAAGATTACTGCCTTTCCGCGGCAGCGGAGCTACTTGCTACCGGTGATGCTTGCTATCCAGGAAGAACTCGGTTGGCTGCCGGACTGGGCTATCGAGTTTGCCAGCGCGCACCTTCGAGTGCCGAAGAGCGAGGCCTACGGTGCCATTTCGTCCTATCCGGCCTTACGGTTGAGCGAACCACCTACCCGACTTGTACGCATTTGCGTCGGCAGCGCCTGCCGCCTCGCTGGCGCAACCGATCTCCGACGGCAGCTGGCGGAGGCCGAGCAAGTGGACTGCCTGTTTATCTGCGCCCTCGCACCCGCGGCGGAAGTCGATGGCAGGCTGGTCGGGCGAGCCACGCTGGAGAGCCTGGGTGGCTAGCCGACCGATTTACGCTCAGGACGGCAGCTGCAGCCGTGCGGTGACCTACAGCCGGCCGGCAGGAGCCCTTCACGTCGGCTGCGCCGGCAACTGCTGGCAAGCTCCAGCGGTGAGCCGCGACGGCGGCGAAACGTGGGATGGTGGCGGCGCCACCTGGCGAGTGCCTGAAGAGCAACGCCTCTTGCGGAACGCCGGCCGAGTTGACCCGCTGCAAGTGCCCCCAGGCGGCTATACCGCCTTGGAGAAAGCCCTATTACTCGGCGCCGACAAGGTCTGGCGGCTTGTCAGGGACGCTGGCCTGCGCGGGCGAGGCGGCGCTTACTTTCCCGTCGGCGCCAAATGGGAAACAGCGCGCAACACGCCGGCTGACCGGAAATATCTGCTGGTCAACGCCGAGGAGGGTGAGCCCGGCATCTACAAGGACCGCCACCTGATGGAGAGCGATCCGCACCGCTTCCTGGAGGGCATTCAGATCGCGGCGCTCGGCATCGGCGCTACGGAGACAGTGCTATTCATCAACGGCGAGGCCAAGCTCAGCCAGCAGCGCATGCTCGCCGCTCTCGGCGGCGCGCGAGCCGAGGGCCTGTGTCCCGTGCCCGTCGAGGTGCGCCTGGGGGGTGGAGGCTACGTGCTTGGCGAGGAAACAGCCCTCATCAACGCTATCCATGGGTACCGGTCGGAACCTCTCGCTCGCCCGCCATTCCCGGCGGTCTCCGGACTGAACGCTCAGCCGACCGTCATCAACAACGCCGAAACCCTGGCCAACCTGCCGGACATCGTCCGCAACGGTGCTGACTGGTTTCGATCGCTGGGAACGGCCGAAACGCCGGGTACCAAGCTGGTCAGCCTAGCAGGCGATGTGCGCCAGCCGGGCCTCTACGAGGTCCCCCTCGGCACACCTTTGTCTGACATTCTCAACGTTTGGGGCGGCGGCGTGCAGGGTGCGCTCAAGGCTGTGCTGGCCGGAGGGCCATCGGGCTCCATCTTGCCGGCAGCGCTGGCTGACACATCGCTGGACGTCAAGCCGCTGCAGGACCTCGGCGGCGTCCTGGGCGCGGGTGGCATCGTGGCATTGAACAGCAGTCGCTGCGCGGTCGAGATGGTGCGTGGGTTGGTGGCCTACAACGCGCGTGAGTCATGTGGCAAGTG
>DATGVV010000475.1:0-7307 GCA_035299885.1 Chloroflexota bacterium
GCCGAATAAACAGGAGCTCACAGCCAAGCAGCGCGAGATACTGGAGGCCGTCGAGAACTGGATCCGGGAGCGCGGCCGTCCGCCCACGCTGCGCGAGATGGCTCAGCGCATGGGCGTCGCCTCCACGAACGCCATTCGCGATCACCTGCGTGTGCTCGAGACCAAGGGCTACCTCAAGCGCGAGGCGCGCCTGTCACGCGGTCTGGAGCTGATCCGCGGCGGCAAGGCGGACGCGCCTGAGCGGCCGGCCCCGCTTCAGGGTCCGACCAGGGAGATGGTGGCCATTCCATTGGTCGGCCGCGTGGCGGCCGGCGCGCCCATCCTGGCCGAGGAGAATATCGAGGACACACTCTACCTGGATAAGTTCTTCGTGCGCGAGGGCGACCTCTTTGCGCTGCAGGTCAAGGGCGACAGCATGATTAACGCCGGCATCTTCGATGGCGACTACGTATTCGTGCGCCAGCAGCCGGTGGCTGACCGCGGCGAGATTGTCGTGGCGCTCATCGGCGATGAGGCCACGGTCAAGACCTACTACCCCGAAAATGGCCAGATACGGCTGCAGCCCGAGAACGACACCATGCAGCCGATCATCATCCGCCGCGGTGACCCTGAGGTCCGGATTGTCGGTAAGGTCTCAGCCGTCCTCAGGAAGATGTAGCGGGCGTAGGCGTCGCGTCGGGGCTCGGGTTGGCGCTCGGTCCTACGTGGTAAATATTCCGCCACTGTACATAGTGGCTGGGAAAGCTGTCCGTCTTCACCTGGCCATCGGGCGTCGTAATGGCCCGCTTGAGTGAGACGTCGAGGCCGTCGTGGGCGTAATCGGTCTGATTCACCTCGCCTGGCGCCAAGGTCCGGTCCATCACATACTTGTCCGGCAGCGCGGGCCTGCGGTTTGAGGTGAACGGCCCGATCATGTCGACTTTGCGGCTCACCGGCTTGCCGTAGAAGTCCACGTAGAGCTGAGCAGTCGGCAGGTCGACCCGCGTGGTGATGGTTATCGGCGCGCCGGTGTCGTTCTGGAACTTGAAGTCGAGCGTGGGGCTCCAAACCGTGGCGTCGAAACCTTCCGGCGCCCCGCCTTGCGTGTAGTAGGGCACCGGGTAGGCGTGGTCGTGGCGCTCTGCGATGGGCACACCCGCCCAGAATGCCGCCCGGAACGTGGTGGTGGACACCTGGCAGATGCCGCCCCCCAGGCCCTTCTCGGTCGAGTCGCCCAGGATGACCAGGCCCTCGGCCCAGCCAGCGTCGGGGCCAACGTCGCCCATGATCTGGTTGAAGGAGAATGTCGCGCCGTCGGGCACCACCGTGCCATTCAGCTTCTTGGCCATGAGCCGGATGTTGAAGACGCGGTTGTTGGGCGAGCCGGCAAAGTTGGAGACGCCCTCAGAGATCAGCTGCGGCTGCGGCACCGCCGTCAGCCAGCCTGAGCCGGCCAGGTTCTTGGCAATGTACTGGTCGCCCAGTAGCGTGAGCGAGACAAAGTACGCCGGCGGCAGCTCGGGGTGCCACTCCATGCGCGCCCGCTGGAAGTACTGCACCCGGAAGCCGTCTTCAACGATCTCATCCGAAATCGGATAGCCGAACTGATCGACGCCGCCCCGGCTGTTGAAGTAGCTCAGGAAGGCATGGTGGACGGTGTGGCCTGTCTCGCGGAAGTAGCGCACCTCAGGCCCATTTGGCACTGGCTGAGCCGGGTCGAACGCGCGGCCCTGCGTCAGGATGCTGCCCAGCAAGCTGAGCTGAACCTGGTTGATCTCGGGGTGCCACTCCATGCGGGCACGCTGGAAGTACTGCACCAGGAAGCCGTTCTCCTGCACCGATTCCGTGCGCGGGAAGCCGAACGCGTCCAGGCCGCCGTGGGTCTCGAAGAAATCGCGGAAGTTCGCGCCCAAGCTGTGGCCGGTCTCCTGAAAGTAGCGGGGAGCAGCCGCGCCTATGCGAGGACTGCTATCGGGACTGGTACCGGCTTGCGGCGACGCCGCGGCAAAAGCGCTGGCGGGCATGAGCGCCAGCCCAAAAGCGAGCAGGTGAAGAAGCTTTTTGAACACTGGCTGGTAGCGTAACAAGTCCTGGCGGCCGGCCCCCAAGCGGTGGCTGATATTTACCGCTTCGGAGCGGGGAGACTCAGCAGCTGCTGCGCGTTCTTGTCCAGGATTGCGTCCACATCCGCCTGCGGTAGGCCCGCTTCCTGTATGTACGTTACGCAGCGCTTGACCGCCAGATAGGGGAAATCCGTGCCCAGCATGACGTGCCCGGCGCTTACCGCGTCGCAGGTGCAGCGCAGCGCCGCTGGCGTGTTGTTCACGGTGTCGTAGTACATGCGCTTGAGTGACTCGAAAGGATTGATGCCGGCCGGCAGGTCGCCGCGCTGGATAGCGCGGTCGCAGTGGTCCTCGATCCGCTGCCACAGGAAGGGAATGGTGCCGCCCAGGTGAGGCACGATAATGTCGAGGTCCCGATAGCGGCTGGGCAGGCCCGACATGGCCAGCCGCAGCCCGGTAACGGTGTCCTCAACGCAGCCGCCCATCATCCAGGCCAGGCTGTAGGCATCCATCAGCGGACCGCCTGTGCCCAGCGGATGTAGGAACACGACGGCCTTACGGCGGTTCAGCTCGGCCCAGAACGGCTCGAACTCAGGATTGTCCAGCGGTCCGCCCGCTACCGAGCAGCCCAGGTTGATGCCGGCGAAGCCCAGCTCGTCGAGGCACCGCCCGGCCTCGGCAATGGCGCGATCGACGTGCGGCAGCGGCACGCACCCAAAGGCGGCGAAGCGGCCGTTGTGCTGCGCGACAATTTCCCTGTACCAGTCGTTGGCGAAGCGGGCGGCCGTCGCAGCATTCTCGGCGTTGGGGAAGTACGGCTGCTGCGCGCCCACACACAGCACCTGGGCGTCGATGCCGGCGTCATCCATGAGCTCCAGCCTCTGGTTGAGCGAGATGCCGGCGCCGGGCACATCGTTGCGGCTGCTGCCGAGCTGCTGCATGCGCGTGGCGAAGTCCTGCGTGTAGTAGTGGGCGTGCACGTCGATCCGCATGGAACGCGGAATCGTACCACGGCTAATGGAAGTTGTGTGAGGCCTGCGCCGCGGCGAGATCGGGGAGGTGGATCGGCTCGAAGCGTTCGGCCAGCAGGTTCACGTTGGGGCCGCGCCACTGTACGCGACCATGGATCTTGACGAACGGCTCCAGCCGGATGACCTCGCGCTGGCGATCGAACAGGTCGGCGTAAACCACGACGTTAATCACGTCGAACTCGTCCTCCAGCAGCATGAACACCAGCCCGCTGGCCGTGCCCGGCCGCTGCCGGCAGACGATGAGCCCGGCGGTGGTGATGCGCCGGCCGTCCTTGAGGCTGGCCAGCTCGCGGCTGGTGGTGATGCTGCCGAGCTTGGGCCGCAGCAGCGCCATGGGGTGCAGCCCAGGTGACAGCCCCATCAGCTCGTAATCGGCCCGCAGCCGGTCCCATGCGGACAGCGGCTGCAGGCGGACCATGTCCTGCTCCAGCGGTAGCTCCAACTGCGGCTGATCCTTTGGCCGCTCGTCCTTGTAGAACAGGCCAAACTCCCAGAGCGTTTCTCTCTCTCGACCCTCTCCCTTCGAAGGGAGAGGGAGATTACATGCGCCGGCCATGATCAGGTTCTCGGTTTGGTCACGGTCGAGGCTGGTGCGCTGGCTGAATTGGAAGATCGAGGCGAAGGGGCCGTTGGCCTGGCGTTCGCCGACGATAGCTTTGGCCTGCTCCTCGCCAATGCCGTGCACGAATGAGAGGCCCAAGCGGATAAAGCCCTCATCTTCCACAGTGCAGCCGGCGTCGCTGCGATTCACGTCCGGCGGCAAAAAGGCGATGCCATGCCGGCGTGCGTCGCCCACCAGCATCTCCAAGCTGTAGAAGCCCATCGGCTGGTTGTTGAACAGTGCGCAGTAGAACTCCTCCGGATAGTGGTAGCGCAGCCAGGCCGACTCGTAGGCCAGCAGCGCAAAGGCCACGGCGTGGCTCTTGGGAAAGCCGAAGGCGGCAAAGCCCAGCAGGCTCTCGAAGATCTTGCGGGCCGTCGCCTCGGACATGCCGCGATGCTGCATGCAGCCGTCGCGGAAGCGCTCCCAGTGCTCGCCCATGGCCTCCACCGAGCGCCGCCGGCTCATGGCCCGCCGCAGCCGCTCGGCCTCTCCAGCGGTGTAGTGGGCCGCCTCGATGGCGATCTGCAGCACCTGGTCCTGGTACAGCACCACGCCCAGGGTCTCCGCCAGCACCGATTCCAGGCAGGGATGGGCGTACTGCACGTTCACCGGCTCGCCCTCGCGCAGCCGGCGGCGGTACTCCATGTAAGGATCGAATGCACCACCCACGATTGGCCCTGGCCGGACGATGGCCACCTGCACCGCCAGGTCGTCCAGGTTGCGCGGCTGGGTGTTGCGCAGGGTCTGGATCTGGGCCCGGCTCTCGATCTGAAAGATGCCCACCGTGTCGCCCTGGCAGATGCGGTCGTAGACCGCCTTTTCCTCGTGGTCGATGCGGCCCAGGTCAGGTACGGGCTTGCCGCGGGCCTGGATGATGTCCAGGCAGTCGTCCACACACGACAGCATGCCCAGCGCCAGGAAGTCGATCTTGACCATGCGGGCGTCATCGACCGCGTCCTTGTCCCACTGGATGACATAGCGACCCTCCATGCGCGCCGGCTCGACCGGCACCGAGTCCTTGATCGAGTGGCGCGCCAGCACGATGCCGCCCACATGCTGCCCCACGTGGCGCGGCATGCCCGCCAGCTGCTTGGCCAGCTCCACCAGGTCGCGCCAGATGGGTGCGTTGGCCTTGCCGGCGAACTCGGGCAGGCGGGTCATCTCGTCGCCCACGCTGACGGCGCCCCACATGTCGCTGAGCTTGGCCAGCTTGTCCAGCTCGACCTCGGGCAGATCGAGCGCTTTGCCGATGTCGCGGATGGCCGATCGCACCCGATAGGTGGCGAAGCTGCACAGCAGCGCCGCCCGGTCCTGGTCGAAGTAGTCCCACACGCGCTTGAGCAGCTCCTCGCGGATGTCGCGCGGGAAATCGAGGTCGATGTCGGGCACGGACACCATCTCCTCGTTCAGGAAGCGGCCCAGGAACAGGTTGTTGGCTACTGGGTCAATGTGCGACAGCCCGATGAGGTAGCACACCACCGAGCTGACCGATGAGCCGCGCCCGCGGCCCACCGGCCGCTCGTCGGGTGGCAGGTTGCGCGGCCGGCCGCGCTTCTCCTCGGCGATCTCGGCGGCCAGCTCCAGCAGGTCGTAATAGGTCAGGAAGAAGCCGCTCAGCCGGTGCTTGCGGATGAGCCGCAGCTCCTCGTTCAGCCGCGCCTCGGCTTCCTCGTGCAACGGATGCTCCGACGGATACTTGCGCGCCATCGCCGTCTGGCACACCGCCTCCAGGTAGGCGTCCACATGGTCGCCTTGCACCGGGAAGCGATAGCCCTCGTCCCGCTCGGCGTTGGGCCGCTCGTACTGTTCCTCTCCCGCCGCAGCGGGAGAGGCTAGGTGAGGGAACCTGGTGCGCTGCCCGATCAGCGCTTCGGCGTGCAGCGCGGTCTCAGCCAATGCCAGCTCGGGCACTGCCGGCGGCACATAGGCGGGCTCTTCCTCCGGCTCCAGCCGCAGGCGAGCCATGGCGGTGTGGAAGTGCTCCTGGAACTCCGGCGTGTGGATGGTCCGCTCGGAGGGGATCTCGTACTCCGGAAACTCGTAATTGATGTCCTGGTAGAGGTTGAACTCGCAGCGCTCGGCGATGTCCAGCGTGGTGTGCAGCGCCTCCGGCACGTCGCGGAACAGCTCGGCCATCTGAGCCGGCGACTTCAGGTAGTACTCCGCGTTCTCGCGCCGCACCGTGTGCGACGCCTGCAGCGTGGTGCGGTGGCGGATGGCCACCAGCACGTCCTGCAGCCGGTGGCGCTCCAGTTCGTGATAGTGCGCGTTGTTGGTGGCCACGTAGCGCAGGCCAAGCTTGTTGGCCAGCTGGATGAGGCCATCCACCCGTTGGTCGTCGCCGGGCACGTAGTTGCGCTGCAGCTCGACATAAAAGTTCTCGGCGCCGAAGTAATCGCGATAGGTGAGCGCCGCCTTCAATGCCTCGGCCTGTTTGCCGGCTTGCACCAGGCTGGGCACCTCGCCCTTCTTGCAGCCGGACAGCGCGATCAGGCCGGCAGTGCGCCGAAAGAGCTCCTCCAGCTCGACACGCGGCTCATCTTTGGTGCCGTGCCCGGTGTAAGCGTGCGTCAGCAGCTGGCACAGGTTGCTCCAGCCAGTGTGGTCCTTCACCAGCAGCGTCAGGTGATGGCCGTTGGCCAGCGTGATCTCAGCCCCGCTGATGGCCTTGAAGCCGGCGTCGTTGGCGTCCTTGGAAAACGCCATCGAGCCGTACACGCCATCGTGGTCGGTCAGCGCCAGCGCCGGATAGCCCAGCTGCAGCGCGCGCACGATCAGCTCCCGCGGGGTGGACGCCCCCTCCCGCAGCGAGTAGCAAGAATGGCAGTGCAGCTCGACGTATTCCATAGAACGCATGTTCTAGTGAGACTTTACAGTGTAGCGCTATCCAGCCAGATCGTCACCGGGCCGTCGTTGTGGATCTCGACCAGCATGTCGGCGCCGAAGATGCCGGTCTCGACACGGATGCCGCGGTCGTGTAGGGCGGCGGCAAAGGCGTCGACGAGCGGCGCCGCGAGAGCCGGCGGAGCGGCGCCGGTGAAGCCGGGACGGCGGCCGCGGCTGGTGTCGGCGTAGAGGGTGAATTGTGAGATCACCAGCGCCTGCCCGCCCGCGTCCAGCAGCGACAGGTTCATCTTGCCCGCGTCGTCGTTGAAGATGCGCAGCTCGGCCGACTTCGCCGCCAGCGCGCCGGCGACCTCGGCTGTGTCCGAGGGACCGACGCCCAGCAGGATGCACAGCCCCTGGCCGATGGACCCGACCAGTTGGCCTTCCACCGCGACGGAGGCCCTTCGGACGCGCTGCAGCAGGGCCCGCATCGGCTAGACGTCGATGGTGCTGAAGTCTGCCGGGGCGAAGACCTCGCCGCCGAAGTGCGCGGCTGCCTCGGCCTCGATCTCCCTTTCGTGGCCGGCCAGCTCGCGCGCCGTGTGGACCAGCGCCAGCCGCCTGGCTTTGGCCAGCGCCGCCACCTCGCCCGCCTCGGCAGCTGTCGAGTGGCCGTGGCCGGTCGCCGTCTTCAGCGCCACGCTCCAGTTCGACTCATGCACCAGCAGGTCGGCGCCTGCGGCATTGCCGGCCACGTGCTCCGAGTAGCCAGTATCGCCGGAGAAGGCCAGCGAGCAGCGCTCA
>DATGVV010000476.1:0-4867 GCA_035299885.1 Chloroflexota bacterium
ATCGAGGCTGGGTTCGACGTGGCCTCATCTCGCAAGCTCGACAACGACATGGGCCTGGGCCACGCCTTCGGCTTCATGTTCGGCCGGATCATGAACGGTCGCACAGTGCCGATGGTGCCCGTCATCCTGAATACGCTGTACCCGCCGAACCAGCCCACGCCCGGCCGCTGCTATGAGCTCGGCCAGGCCGTCCGCCAGGCTATCGAATCCTGGCCGGAGGACGCCCGCGTCGCCGTTGCCGGTTCTGGCGGGCTCAGCCACTTCATCATCGACGAAGAAATCGACCAGCGGTTCATCGCCGCGCTGCGCAGCAAGAATGCCCAGGACTTCACCAGCCTACCTCGCGAGCGCCTCGAGTCCGGCACCGGGGAGCTGCGCAGCTGGGCGGCTGCCGCCGGCGCTCTAGAAGGCCTCAACCTGGAGTTCATGGAGTACTACCCCTGCTACCGTTCACCGGCGGGCACGGGCGTGGCCATGGGCTTCGCGATCTGGCGCTAACTCTCCAGCACCCCGCTTTTTAACGCCTGAATCAGCTTCGGATCGGTGTTGAGGGACTCCGTGCGGCGCAGCTCGATGCCGCGCTCGTCGGCCCGCTGGCGGGCCTGGACGTCCAGGTCGTACAGGATCTCGAGATGGTCGGAGATGAAGCCAATCGGCGCCACCAACATGCGACGGACGCCCTCGGCGGCCAGCTGATCGATGATGGCCAGGATGTCGGGGCCGAGCCACGGCTCGGGCGTAGCGCCGGCGCTCTGGAAGGAGAACAGGCAGCGCGACAAATCGAGGCGATCGGCGACGGCGTGCGCGGTCGCCTGGAGCTGGTCGACGTACGGATCACCCTGCTCGAGGATGCGCCGCGGCAGGCTGTGAGCGGTGAACACCACGGCCTCGGGAGCGAAGTTCTTGCAGGCATCGAGAACGTGGCTGGCTACTGCCTGAAGATAAGCGGGCTGGAGGTGCCAGCTCTTCACGAACCGGAATTGAATGCTGGCAGCCGCCCGCGACACGGCATCGATGTAGGCGCCCACACTGAGCGCGGAGTAGTGCGGCGCCAGGGCCACGGCCACCGCCTCGCGGATGCTCGCTGCCTCCATGTCCGCGACGACGTCGCCGATGTACGGGTGCCAGTGCTTCATGCCTACGAAGACGCGGTAGCCTGCGCCGAGCGCCATCTCCAGAGCGCACGCCTGTTGTCGGGTGATGTCGAGCAGCGGCGTGCGCCCACCTATCGCCTCATAGCGGGCGCGCAGGTTGGCCAGCAGCTCGGCTGAAGGACGGCGGCCACCGCGGATGTGGGTGTAGAAGGCCTCCACCTCATCCAGGCCGCGGGGCGTGCCGTAGGCCATGAGCAGCACGCCGATCATGAGGCCCTCACCCTAGCCCTCTCCCGGAGGGAGAGAGAAATTGTGGACCAGCTCCACCAGCCGGACGATGTTGTCCAGCGGCGTCTCGGGGTGCAGACCGTGGCCCAAGTTGAAGATGTGGCCGGGCCGGCCGCCGGCGCGCTCGAGGACGCGCCTGGCCGCGGCCTCCACCTCTGGCCAGGGTCCCAGCAGGACGGCAGGATCGAGGTTGCCCTGCACAGCCCGGTCGTGCCCCACGCAAGCCCACCCCTGGTCGAGCGGCGCGCGCCAGTCGAGCCCGATGACGCTTCCGCCGGCTTGCGCCATGTCCGGCAGGATCCAGCCCGTGTCGGTGCCGAAGTGGATCGACGGCGCGTCGCCGAGCGCCTCGAAAATGCGCCGGCTGTATGGCTGGACGTAACGGCAGTAATCGTCAGACGAGAGACAGCCCACCCAGCTATCGAACAGCTGCACCACTTGCACTCCCGCTGCTACCTGGGCGCGCAGGTACGCGGCCGCAATATCCGCCAGGCGGCTCATCAGCTCGCCCCAGACGTCTGGCTCGGTGTACATCAGCCGCTTGGTCTTGTCGAAGGTGCGCGAGGATTTGCCTTCAACGAGATAGCTGGCGAGCGTGAAGGGCGCGCCTGCGAAGCCGATCAGCGCGATCTCCGGCGGCAGCTGCTGCCGCACCAATCGGATGGTCTCGATCACGAACGGCACGTCTTGCTCCGGCTCCAGAGCGCGCAGCCGGCGAACGTCCTCCGCCGTGCGTATTGGCGAAGACAGCACGGGCCCTGCATGCTCGATGATGTCCACGTCGAGCCCGATGCCGATGAGCGGCGTCATGATGTCGGCGAACAGGATGGCGGCGTCCACGCCCAAGCGGCGGACGGGCTGCAGGGTCACCTCCGCGCACAGCTCCGGCTGGTGGGTGATGGCCAGCAGGTCGTTCTTCTGACGCACGGCGCGATACTCAGGCAGCACCCTGCCCGCCTGGCGCATGAACCACACCGGCGTGCGGTCCACGGGCTGCAGCGCGCAGGCCCGTAATAGGCGGTTCATGCTCCCTAGAGGGTAGTACCCTATAGGCCATGAGCAACACGGAGTTCTCGGCAGTCAGTCTGGAAGAGCTCGTCGACACCACGACGGCCGCGCTGGTCATCGTGGACATGCAGAACGACTTCTGCCATTCCGACGGAGCGCTGGCCCGCACAGGACAGCCGCCGGAGCTCATCCAGGCCATGGCGCCCCGGCTGCAATCGCTGCTGAGCTACGCGCGCGAGGCGGGCATCGCCATCGTGCACGTGCGCACGCACCACAGCCCCTGGACCAACTCCCCGGCCTGGACCCGGCGCAAGCTGGGTACCGTCTCGCGCTGCTTCCCCGGCTCCTGGGGGGCGGATTGGTACGAGGGCTTCGAACCTATCCTGGGCGAGGAATGGTCGCCCGACACGCACGAGTACGTCGTCACCAAACACCGTTACAGCGGCTTCTGGGACACGGATCTGGATCTCATCCTCCGATCGCACGGCATCGAGTCGCTGATCATGACTGGCGAGGCCACCAACGTATGCGTCGAGACGACTGCGCGCGATGGCTACATGCGCGACTACTCGATTGTGTTCGTCTCCGACTGCACGGCCACCTACAGCGAAGCCGTTCATGAGGCCACGCTGCACAACATGAGCCGGCACTTCGGCATCGTCGTCGACTCGAGCGAGATCGTCACTACCTGGCGCAAGCTGGGGGCGCTCAAAGAAGTCGTGGCCGTCTAGCGGGAGTGCGGAAAGAGCCGTTTGCGATGCGCCGGTTGGGCATCCTAATGGAGCCCGACCGGTCCAACCCGATGGAGGTGGAGGGGGTGTTGAACCCCGCCGCCGCGCGTGGACCCGACGGCGCTCTGTACCTCTTCCCGCGCCTGGTCGCCAAAGGCAACTACTCGCGCATTGGGATTGCGCGGGTGTTGTTCGATGCGCAGAGCGATCCGTGCGGCGTCGAGCGTCTGGGCATCGCACTGGAGCCAGAGGAGCCGTTCGAGAAGAACCCGGAGACCGGCGGCGGCTGCGAAGACCCGCGAGTGACCTACGTCGAGCCGCTGCAGCACTACTTCATGACCTACACCGCCTACGGGCCGGAAGGACCGCGCATCGCCCTGGCCGCGTCCCGCGATCTGATGCGCTGGCAGCGGCTGGGACTGCTGCGCTTCGGTGAGACCGCGCCGGTCAACTTCAACAACGTCTTGAACAAGGACGCGGTGCTGTTTCCGGCCATGATCCCGGACCCCAATGGGGTGCCGTCGATCGGCGTCATTCACCGGCCGCTGTTCCCCGGCAGCCAGCCGCACGAAGTCATGGCCGACCTGGAGCGCCGGCGGCGCACCCACGAAACGCGTGAGACGGCGGCGAACCGCCAGCCGCGACTGCACCATGAGAGCCTCTGGATTTCGTACTCCCCGCAGCCCACCAAGCCTGAACACCTACGTAATCTGGAGGCGCATCACCGGCTGATGTCACCGCGCTACTCGTGGGAGCGCATCAAGGTCGGCGCCGGCGCGCCGCCGCTGCTCACCCGCCATGGCTGGCTGCTCATCTACCACGGCGTCTGCGGCACGCTGGATCACAGCCGCAAACGCCTGCGCTATTCAGCCGGCGCCCTGGTACTCAAGCCCAACCAGCCGGACGAGATCGTCTACCGTTCGCGCCATCCCACCCTGGCGCCGGACGAAAATGAGGGTGAGGGCGTGGTGCCTAACGTGGTGTTTCCGACCGGCATCGACCAGCGCACGGACATCGGCCAGCCAGAGCGCGTGGACGTGTACTACGGCATGGCGGACGACCGCATCGGCGTCGCCACGCTCTCCATCCCAGCGCGGCTGCCCAGGATGGCCGAGCAGCCCGAAGCCCGGCGCGACGCGGCCTAGAGGGGGTTCCTGGTGGACGGCAGCTGGAGCGCGATCTGGGCAAAAGCGGCGCGGGTCTGCTGCGATAGGCGGGCGATAGACGGCTGATATTTGGCAGATCAATGGGGGCCGGCACCAGGCTCGGGAGAGAGAGCGTAGCGGGAGGCGCGGGCGCTGCCGAGGCGGACGATATGGCCCGCAGCAACAAGGTAGGCCATGTCCTGCTGGGCCGTGGTGTGGGAGATACCGGCCAGGAGCTGATACTCGCGTCGAGTAAGCGAGGGCTGGCGCGCGAGGGCAGCCAACAGGTTGGCGTGGCGCCGCTGGAGACCCCACGAGCTGGTCGGGTGTGTCGTGGGAGATGAGTCGCATGCCGCGAGGGCGGTCACCAAGGAAGCTTCCGGTGCAGATATTCAGGGCCGTGCTCATATCGACTCTGGTCAATATCGTGGCGGAGCTTGACAATCCTGGCGACCATATTCAGCGCGAGAAGGACGTCGCTATCTGGAACTCCGCGCGCTAGAAGAGCACGGAGATGTAAGCGAGCGAGGGCCAGTTCTTCAGATAGATCCGCGAAGCGGGCGCCCATGAAGAAGAGCCGGTCCGCAGGAGCGAGCGTTGA
>DATGVV010000477.1:0-5621 GCA_035299885.1 Chloroflexota bacterium
AGGCCAGCGGAACCCCGAAAAGCACTGCAATCAAGGTCGTGCCGGCGCCCACGATGGCCGTGTTGGGCAGCACGGTCGTCAGGACGTAGGGCCGCGCGATGACGCCCCAGTGGCGCAGCGTGTAGCCAGGATTCGTCGGCAGATCGGGGACGAAGGTCAGGTAAAGCACTAGCAGCGACAAGCCCGCGACTGCCGCCAGCACTGGCACAACCACCGCCAGCGGCAGCGCGTCCGGACGCAGCGTTCCTCTCCCACCGCGGTGGGAGTGGCTAGGTGAAGGCGCCCTTAGCCGCGCTGCGTCAGCGCCTTCGACAGCGAGTCCAGATATGCCTTACCCTCGTCTGTGGACTGCCACCGGAACAGCTCCACCGTCTTGGGGTTGTCGAACCAGGTGAACATGGTGCTCCCCGCGTCCTTCAGGTTCTTGACGACTTGCTTGGACACATCCTGCGTGTTCAGCAGCACATTCAGGTAGAACTGGCCGGACGTCGACCAGATCGCTTCCGCTTCGGGAGTCGTCATCCACAGGGAGAACAGCGTGGCGGCAGCAGGGTGCTTCGATCCTTTGGGAATCATATTGAGCACGCTGCCCATGGGCGTGAAGTCTTCGAAATAATGGATCTCGATGGGCGCCTGCTGATCCTTCGCCTTCGACTGATAGTAGTAGCCATGGTTCAGCTCGGCAAACGCCAGCTCGCCCAGCAGAATCCGGTTGGCGCTGTCCGGGAACAGCGCCACCGATGCCGCGTTTTTGGCCAGGCCCTGCGCCGCCTTTACCAACTCGTCTTTGGCGTACACCAGCGGGCCATAGGCCCACGGATCGAGCAGCCAGGGTGATGAAGCGACCTTGCCCTTGTACTTCGCATCGGCCAGATCGGCGCGTCGTTTTGGCAGGTCCGCTTTCGAGATCAGCTTGGGGTTGTAGATGCCGACGTAGGCCACGTGTGACCAGATGAAGCTGAAGCCTTGTAGAGGGTCGGGGCTGAGCTGCTCGGCCTTCAACTGGCCCGATGCCACCACCGGGTTGATTTCGGCCAGTAGTGCCTGCCAGTTGTCCACGCGTTGCGCCAGTCCGCCTAGCGCCATCGGCAGATGGCTGCCGTCCGGGCCTTCGAGCGCATCCACCGGGGGCGGCGCGCCGGCCTGAACCGCGGCCCGGGTCTTGGCGAACAGCTCGTACTCGGTCACCCGGTCATCCAGCTTCACGTCGAGGTTGAGGCCGAAGCGCTTGTTGAACCCGGCTCCTATGGCCGGAGCGATGGCGCCGAGGCCCTGGCGCACGCTGGCCGACAGGCTGCCCTCCTGCTTGGCCTTGGCCACCAGCTCCTCCAGGAGCTGCTTGCCGTTCGCAGCCGGCTTGCCGGAGGCAGCCGTAGCGGCTGAGGTCCCGGGGCTCGCCGCGGCTGCCGCGGACGAAGGTTTGGCCGCAGCCGCTGGGCTGCTGGCCGGTGGGGCCACGCTGGGCGCAGCCGTTCCTCCGCAGGCGCTCAGCAGCGGCAGGAAGGGTACCAGCGCCAAGCCTGCCGCTGCTTGCTTGAGAAGATCTCGGCGACCGATCACATCGCAGTCCATGGCCTTCCTTCTCCAGAAGTGATGGAGGGAGATTACCAGAGCGCCCGGGCGGCAGCCTCTTCGGGCGCGTCCTTATGCGTCATGAAGCCGTAGCCCAGCGGATGCTCCCAGCCGCAGTTGGGGCAGGTCCGCAGCTTCGGGTCGCCGTTGAACGTCTTGACCGCCTCCCGCTCCGCGCGCCAGAAACCCTCGAAGCCGTCCCGTCCGGTCTGGTACACGTAGCAGTACATCAGCGTGACGCACTGCTGGCAGTACCAGGCAAACATGTCGCGCTCGCCAGGCCGCGGATACCGCATCAGCAGGATGCGAGTGGCGTCGTCTTCCGGCGAGCCGCTTCCCACGGTGATGTACAGCTCGTCGACGTCGTTGATGTGCCAGTAGCCGAACAGATGCTGCGTGTGATGCGGCGTGCCGCCGTAAATCACATACAGGCCGAGCGGCGCGCGCGGCGGGCTGATGATCCCCTGCGGTCCGATCTCCAGGCTGTCTTCCTGCATCAGCTTCAGCGGGCGCCGCCGAATGCCGACGAGGTTTTCGCCCACGGCCGTGAAACCAATGAACTTCTTGACGTCGTGCTCGTCGGTGAGGTCTACCGAGCGATGCATCTGCATGGCCAGTTCGACGAGTGACTGCGGCATATGGTCCCTCCTAGTTCAGCTCGGCTTCCTGCCGACCGCTAGTTCTATGTGCCCGTCTACGATGCGCACGGCAACCCCGGCCGCCGGGTCGTGATCGGTCGGCATCGTCGCTTCACCGGTGCGAGCGTCGAACCTGAAGCCGTGCCAGCCGCAGGCGATATCGGTGCCAACGAGCCTGCCTCCGGCGAGCGGCCCACCGCGATGCGGGCACTCATTCAGCAGGGCGTAGAGGTTGCCGCCAATATTGGCCAGCGCGTAATGCTGCTTGTCAGCTCGAACGGCTTTTAGGCTGCCGGGCGGCACGTCGTCGAGAGCCGCGACTCTAACCCATCCGGTGCTCCGTCCGCTGACCTCATCTGCCTGCTCCAACACTGCCGCCATGTTACCTGCATCTAGGGGTATCATGCCTGCCATGTCAGCCCGCGACGACTGGACGGACTTTGTCCACACCGGCCCGGGGACGCTCGCGGGCCGCTATCTTCGCACCTTTTGGCAGCCGGTCTACCGGTCGCAGGACCTGCCCGCGGGCCGAGCCGTGCCGGTTCGAATCCTCGGCGCGGACCTGACCCTCTACCGCGGCGAGAGCGGCGATGCGCACCTGGTGGCGCCTCGCTGCGCCCATCGTGGGACGCAGCTCTCGACTGGCTGGGTCGAGGGCGACTGCATCCGCTGCCTGTACCACGGCTGGAAATACGACGCCTCCGGCCAGTGCGTGGAGCAACCCGGTGAGGATGAAGGGTTTGCCGCCAAGATTCGCATCCGCGGCTATCCGACGGAGGAGTATCTGGGCCTCATCTTTGCCTACCTTGGCGAAGGTCAGACGCCGCCGGTGCGCCGCTTCCCGGATTTCGAGCGCGAAGGCGTTCTGGCGGCTGGGCCGCCGGAGCACTGGCCCTGCAACTACTTCAACCGCATCGACAACGCGCCCGACGGTGGGCACGTGCCATGGACGCACCGCGAGTCGCTGATGCGCGCCGGCGGCCGGCGGGCCAGCGGTGCCACCCGCAGCGCTGAGGAGACGGAATACGGGGTGCGCAGCCTGGCATCCGCTCCGGGCGAGCCGGTCCACTACATCCACTTCCACATGCCCAACATCAACCAGAATCGCTCTGCGGCCAGGGTCGAGGGCTCGCTCGAGGATGCCGCCAAGCTGTGGGTCGATCGGATCTTCTGGCGCGTCCCGGTGGATGACGGGAACTGCGTCAGCTTTGTCGTCGACCTGGTGCCGTTGACCGGCCAAGCCGGCGAGGCGTATCGCGAGCGCCGCCGCCAGGCAGAAGAATCACAAACGGCCTCGCTGCAAGAGATCGCCGAGTCAATTCTGGCCGGCAAGATGCACATCCGCGACGTCGACCAGAGCCTCAGCACCTACAAGCTGTTCTGGCTTGAGGATTACGTGGTGCAGTGCGGCCAGGGCCCGACTGCTGATCGTGACCACGAGCACCTGGGGCGTATCGATGTCGGCGTGATCCTGCTGCGCAAGGTCTGGCAGCGGGAGCTGAAAGCTCTGGCTGAGGGCCACCCATTGAAGCAGTGGACAGA
The DNA here is from genome assembly GCA_035299885.1 of Chloroflexota bacterium. Lineage (GTDB taxonomy): Bacteria > Chloroflexota > JAJPGV01 > JAJPGV01 > JAJPGV01 > DATGVV01. The sequence continues at coordinate 3,753 of DATGVV010000477.1, forward strand.
GCCGCCCGGGTTGGGCGACATGAGCGAGCTGCCCGCCGGGTCGCTCGTCAGCGCGAAAGGCTAAATCCCCTCTCCCGCCGCGGCGGGAGCGGGCTAGGGTGAGGGAACCCGGAGGGGCTAGGCGGGGCCCAGTCGTCCCCTACTCGAAGCCGAGCACTTTCGGGAACGTTTGCTGCACCAGGGCGGTGCCGGGCATGGACAGCCCGAGCTCGTGGCCGAGCTCCAGCGCCGGGCATAGCCCTTTCCAGAACAGGTGAGCCATGCGCTTGGCGCTCTCTTCGTCCGCCGCCGCCATCCTCTTGTAGTCCTTGAGCCAGTTGTCGGTCACCTGGCTCTGCGCTCCCGTGGTATGGACCACCTGCTGCACCAGCTCCACGTCCAAGCCGTAGGCCTCTGCCAGCCGCATGCCCTCCTGGCCCGACAGGCGATTGATGCACACGATCACCTGCTGCGCTAGTTTGGTGGCCGAGCCGGCGCCGACGTCGCCCATGTAGAAGATGTGCGCGCCCGACGTCTGGAAGGCGGGCTTGGCCTTTTCGAACGCTTCTCGGTCCCCGCCCACCATGTAGGTTAGCTGCGCCGCCGCTGCGCCGCCCTTGCCTCCGCTGACGGCTGCATCTAGCACGATAACCCCGAACGCCTGAGCCTCGGCCGAGACGTGCTTGATAGTGCGGGGATGAATGGTGCTGTGCACGGCCACAATGGTGCCCGGCGCTGCCGCGCGGACGATGCCTTCCTTACCGAGGATTGCTTCCTCTACCTGGGCGTCGTCCACGACCGAAAGCTCTACTAGCTCGCTGTGCCGGCCAACCTCGGCAGCCGATCGAGCCGTTTTGGCTCCCAGCCTGGCCAGCTCGCGCATGGGTTCATCTCGGATGTCGTGCACCATCACGTCGAACCCGCCCGAGATGAGGTTGGCCGCGATGGGCAGCCCCATGTTGCCCAAGCCGATATAGCCGGCTTTGGTGATTGACATCTGTCCTCCTCCGCGGACGGCTAGTCCACGTGCCAGTAATGCTCGATGGGTCGGGTTCCGAGGCGCTCAGCGCCGCCGGCCGTCACCACGACCGAATCGCCCACGTGGCCCACGTCGGTCATGCCTTTGTACGAGACGTTGGGCTTGATCACGAACACGTTTCCCTCCTGGAGGGGCACGTCGGCCACCGCCGGCTGTGACTGGCCGGTGATGAGCGGGCCTTCGTCTCCCAAGCCGCGGCCGTGCAGCAGCAGGCTGCCCTCGGCGTCTGCATGCTGGCCCACTTTGCGGCCGGACTGCTGCAGCTCTCCAAATGTGACGCCTGGTTTCATGGCGTTGACGATGTCCCAAAAGCACTCCACGGCCAGCTTGTGAGCATCAGACGCCCACGAAGGAACGGCGCCGAACGTCATGGACTGGTCCAGCTGAGCCGTATATCCGCCCCAGCGACCCTCGATCTCCACCGCGAGATAATCGCCGCTGGCCACCTGACGGTGAACCGGCTGCTCGATGCGGTGGTAGGCGCCGCCGAACGGCCCAGAAGTCCAGCCGAACATCATCGGCATGCTGCCGCCCGCGGCGATGGCCGCCTGATACATGTTCGCCATGATCAGCGGCTCCCAGATGCCTATGCGGGCCGTTTGGAGCATGGCCAGGCCTGCTCGCTCGGCGATCTCGGTGCCGCGACGCAGGAACTCGATCTCCTCGGGGCTTTTCACGAATCGGGCCTCACCCAGAAGATCGGTGGCGCTGACGAAGTTGGCCTCAGGCAGCGCTTCCTTCATACGCATGACCGCCGTGTAGCCGGCGTAACCGTCCGGCTGGCGCACCACCGAGTAGGTGCCGCGGGTCAAGCCGCATACGCCAACCGTTGCCCGCTCCATGCCCGCTTC
>DATGVV010000478.1:0-2731 GCA_035299885.1 Chloroflexota bacterium
TGAGCAGGCGGCGCGGGCGCAGCAGCAACCGCCGCCGCCGGTGCAGCTGGGGCAGGCGCCGCCGGAGCTGGATTTGGCGACCCGCTCGGGCTCGATGACGCCGGCACGGACGAAGGCGCGGAGGCCTGCCCACGGTACACCCCGCCGATGTTGATGGACTGCCCCACCGCGCCCTTCTCCGTGCCTTTCACGAAGACCTCATGCCAGCACCTCTGCGAGCCGCCGGGCGGCATGCCCTGGTTGGTCGGCACGCAGGTGTCCACGATGTTCGGTGGCACGGAGAACGGCTGGGGCGGCGTATTCCGGAGCGCGTATTCCATGAAGTCGTGCCAGATCGGCCCCGCGCCGTCGATGCCGATGATGTTATTCATCGGTGCGTGGTTGCTGTTGCCGGCCCACACCGCCACCGACAGCGACGGCGTGTAGCCGATGGTCCAGTTGGCTCGGAACTCGTCCGTAGTGCCGGTCTTCACCGCCACCGGCCGGTCGCCCAGCCACAGCACCGAGTGCGGCCCGAACTCCATCTCCCGCGCGTGGTCATCGGAAAGGATGCTGGTGATCAGATAGGCGTACTCGGGCTTGAGCACCTGCTGCGGCTTCGGCTGCTGGAACTGCTCGACTACCTTGCCGCTGCCATCCGTGATGCGCAGGATGGGTGTCGGCGGGTTGCGCTCGCCACCCGTCGCGAATACGCCGTAGGCCGACGCCATGTCCACCGGCAGCACCTCGCCGGCGCCAAGCACCAACGCCAGGCCGAGGCCGTAGCGCGCCCGATCGTTCAGGGTAGTGATGCCCATAGCGTGCGCAGTGGCCAGGCTCTGGTCCACGCCCGCGTCGGCCAGCACTTTCACCGCGGGCACGTTTATGGAGTTGGCCAGCGCGTACCTCAGCGGCATCCAACCGTGGAACTTGCGGTCGTAGTTCTGGGGGTTGAAGAAGCTGTTGCCATCGCGGAAGGTGCTGCCCAGCGCCGCGTCGAGCACCATCGTCACCGGCGTGCGGCCCTTCATGAAATCGGTGACGTACACGAATGGCTTGAACGATGAGCCGGGCTGCAGCGGCGACGTGGCGGCGTTGTAGTGGCCATCCATCGTGCCGTTGGGGAACGCCTGGTTGTAGTCGCGCGAGCCGACCATAGCCAGGATCTGGCCCGTCCTCGGGTCAACGGCCACCAGCGCAGCGTCGTTCACATTCTTCTGCGGCGGGATTTTGGCCAGGTCCTGCTGGATGATCTGCTGCGCCTTTTGGGTCAGGTCGAGATCCAGCGTGGTGATGATGTTGAGGCCGCTGCCATAGACGTAGTTGGGCCCGTACTTCTTCTCGAGGTAATCGCGCACGTAGAACACCCAGTGCGGCGCCTTGATGTCCACGCCCGGCTTGGCGAAATGGAGTGGCTCGTCGTACGCGCCGGCGGCCTGGTTGGGCGTGATGTAACCCTGGTCGAGCATCAGGTTCAGCACGTTGAGCTGGCGCCGCTTGGCCGCCTTGTAGTTGGTCAGCGGATCGTACTCGGATGGCGCTTGGGGCAGCCCGGCCAGCATGGCCGCCTCGGCTAGGTCGAGCTGCTGCACCTTCTTGTCGAAGTAGGCCTCAGCAGCCGCTTCCACACCATACGCCTGGTTGCCGTAATAGATCTGGTTGAGGTACATCTCCAGGATCTGGTCCTTGGACTTGTTACGACTGAGGGTGAAGGCGATGACGATTTCCTTGAGCTTGCGCTCGAAGCTCACCTCAGGCGTGAGATACACCTGCTTGACCAGCTGCTGGGTGATCGAGCTGCCGCCCTCCACGATCTTGTGATTGGCCAGGTTGTCGTAGGCGGCGCGCACCAGCCCCGGGACGTCGAAGCCCGGGTTGGAGTAGAAGTTCTTGTCCTCGACCGCGATGGTGGCGTCGATGATGCTTTCCGGCACGTCCGCCAGGTTGATCGCCGTGCGGCGCCCTGCTCTGGGATCGATGAACTCGTACAGCAGCGTGCCGTTACGGTCGTACAGGCGCGTCGTCTCAAACTTCGCGGCATGCGGTTGGACGTCGATGGAGCCGAGCGCGGCCGCGGCCTTGGCGGCGGCTATCACGCCGCCCACGAACGGCACCATGAAGGCAGCGATCACCGCCATAGCCAGGAACATGCCTGTCGAAAGCACGATCACCAGCGGCTTGGCGATCGTCGGTTGAGCCGCCCGTTCGCGCTGCCGGCGCTCGAGGATCGCCCGCCGGGCCTGGGGCGTCATGGCAGGGCTGAGGGACGCACACCGCATGCCAGGAAACGAAGCTATCGGCTGTCAGCAGTCAGCTTCCAGCCGGCTTGGCACACCGATTGCTCCCTTGCCATAGCCGACAGCTGATAGCTGACAGTTAAAAGCTAAATGATCATCTTGTCACGATACCTTGACAGTTTTGCTACAATAGCCGCGAAATGCAGCACGAAGTGAAGCAACATGTCTGACAGGGAAGAGGCTGCTCCGAAATCCAAGCGGGCGCTGGCTACCCGCGGTGTGCTCGAGCAGAACCGCGACTTCTTCGATCAGTTCTTCACGCACGTCGTCAAGACGCGCTTTAAAGTGGCTTCCGACGAATCGGCCGTGCGCCAGATGAACATCATCGTCGGGTCGTGCACCTCGGCGCGCTGCCAGCTCATGGCCAACGGCCACGTGCTGGTGCTCATGGCCTCGCAGATGGCTTCCACAGCGCCCGAGATCCAGGTGTCCTACGGGCCGCCCGAGGGCTCAAC
>DATGVV010000479.1:0-2004 GCA_035299885.1 Chloroflexota bacterium
CTGCCACCCGGCGTGCCGGCGCAGGTCGCCCAGCTGCTCGCACAGATTTCACACGACGTGTTCGTCAATGCCTTCTTGGAGGCGATGAAGTCGACGCTCTACCTGCCCGTGGCGGTGGTGCTGCTGGCTGCCCTGGTGACAGTGCTGCTGCGGCGGCAAGCCCCCGTGCCTGCGGCAGCGCGCAGAGAGGCCGGCGCAACCGCGGACACGGCGAGCGCCTAGGGCCGGCGTGGGTAAGGCTTTGAGCTGGGTCCTCCGTCTTGGTTGCCGCGAATAAAAGTAGATAGTTCTGCTTTTATTATTGGGGTGGAGCTAATGCCATGAGCACAGCAGTCGTGACCGGGGCTTCCAGAGGCTTGGGCAGGGCGCTCAGCGAAGGCCTGGCCCGCCGGGGCTGGTCTTTGATCGTCGACGGCCGCGACCCGGCCCTCCTGGAGCAGGCTCACGGTCGCCTCTGGAAGCTGATCCCGCCCGGCAGCCACGTACTGGCAATTCCAGGCGACGTCGCCGATCCTGAGCATCGCCGAGCGCTCGCCGGCGCGGCGCATGCGCTGGGAGGCCTCGATTTGCTGGTCTGCAACGCCGGCGTGCTGGGTCCGAGCCCGCTGCCTGAGCTGGCCGATTTCCCCCTGGCTGCCTTGCGCGAGCTCTTCGAGGTCTACCCGGTGGCCAGCCTGGGTCTGATCCAGGAAGTCCTGCCGCTGCTCCGAGCCGCGAATGACGGAGGCCGTGTGGTGCTGATCAGCTCCGACGCCGCCGTCGAAGGCTACCCGGGCTGGGGCGGCTACGGCGCGGCCAAGGCTGCCCAGGACCAGCTCGCCAGGGTCCTCGCCGTCGAGGAACCGAAGCTGCGGGTCTGGGCAGTCGATCCGGGCGACATGCGCACCGATATGTACGAGGCGGCGTTCCCGGGCGTGGACATCTCGGATCGACCCTTGCCCGAGGTGGTGGTGCCGCGTCTGATCGAACTGTTCGAATCGCGTCAGCCCAGCGGCCGGATCCGGGCGGCTGACATGGCGGGGACAGGGAAGTGATCGCCACCAAGTCGAGCCTCGAGTTCACCCTGCCGCGGGCCCTGGAGGCCACCGAGCCGCCGGAGGAGCGGGGCCAGGGCCGCGGCGACGTGCGGCTGCTCGTGTCCCAACGCTCCAGCGGGAAGATCGAGCACCACCGCTTCAGCGACTTGTTGGCGTTGCTACGACCGGGTGACCTACTCGTCTTCAACCGCTCGGCAACTGTCAACGCTGCGCTGGATGCGACAGTCGGCTCCCAGCCGGCGGTCCTGCACATCGCCCGCCGGCTCAGCGACGCCGAGTGGATCGTGGAGCTCCGCCACGCCGAGCCGGACAGCCTCCGCACAACGCCCTGGCTGAACGCCCGTGCCGGCACCGAGATAACGGTGAAAGGCGGCGGTCGGGCTAGGCTGGCGCGGCCGGTTGTCGACGCCGATGCCGTCCGTCTGTGGGTGGCTGAGGTCACTCTCGAACTGTCAGCCGATGAGTACCTGACGCGCTGGGGACGGCCGATCGTCTACGGCCACATCACCAAATCGCGGCCGCTCAGCGCCTACCAGACGGTCTTTGCCGACGTGCCCGGCAGTGCTGAGATGCCATCGGCGGCACGGCCCTTTACGGCCGAGCTGGTGACGCGCCTGCTGGTGAAAGGCGTTGACCTGGCGCCGATCGTGCTGCACTGCGGCCTCTCCTCACTCGAGGCTCACGAACCACCGCAGCCCGAGCCTTTCGAGGTGCCGCCGGCCACCGCGCAGCGCGTGAACGCCGCCATCCGGGTCGGCGGCAGGGTGATCGCCGCAGGCACCACCTGCGTACGGGCCCTCGAAAGTTCGGCAGTTGGTCCAGGGCTGGTCCTCCCCAGCTCAGGCTTGACCAACATGGTCGTCGACGCGGCCTATACGCCACGGGTGACCGCCGGTCTCCTAACGGGCTGGCACGAGCCGATGGCATCCCATTTGGCGTTGGTTGAAGCCTTCGCCGGACGAAGGCT
>DATGVV010000480.1:0-2809 GCA_035299885.1 Chloroflexota bacterium
GGCCCCGCCGAAGGCCAGCGGCTCACGCCCACGGCCACCAGCGCCAGCACAACCACTGCCGCCGCGCCACGGGCGTAGCGTTGCTGAGCTGGCGAAATCCGCCACCCTCGGCCCGGCGTGGCTGGCGTGCCTGCCTCGCCCGGAAGCGCCTCCGGCACCAACTCGAGCAGCAGCGGTGCAAAGCGCTGCGCCAGCACGTACAGGATCGCCGCGAGCGGCAGGGCGATCAGTCCGAGAAAGATCCAGCCCACTGCCTACGCCTCGCCCACGTACACCCGCGGCACGCGCGCCGTGATCGAGCAGGGCACGTCATAGCTGATGGTGCCACTCAGCGCGGCGATCTCTTCCGCGGTGATCCCTTCGCCGCCCTGGCAGCCAAGCAGCAGCACCTCGTCGTCCAACTCGGCTTCGACGTCTGTCAGGTCGATGGTGATGTTGTCCATTGAGACACGTCCGACCATCGGCACGCGTTGGCCCCGGATGAGCGCACACCCCTTGTTCTGCAGGCGCCAGTCGAGCCCGTCGCCATAACCGATGGGAACGGTGCCGATGCGCGAGTCGCGGCCAGCCTCGAACGTCCGGGCGTAGCCGACTGACTGCCCCGCCGGGATCGAGGCGATCCGGACCAGCCGCGACTTGAGGCTCATGGCCGGCCGCAGCTCCATCTCGGCAGCCATGTTCGGGGCCGGTGACAGCCCATAGACGGCCAGGCCGATGCGCACCATGTTCAGCTGCAGGTCCGGCATGCCGACGTTCGTCACGTGGCCCGCGTGCTGGAAGCGGAACTCGATGCCGCGTGACCGCAGTGTGTGGACCACAGCCTGGAAGCGCTGCAGCTGCTCGCGAGTGTAGTTTGGGTCCTCATCCTCGCCGCAGGCGAAGTGGGTGTACACGCCTTCCAGGTTGAGGTTGGCAACGTCGTGCAGCGCCTGCGCCAACTCAATGGCCTCGTCGGGCAGCGAGCCGTAGCGGATCAGGCCGGTGTCGACCTTGATCTGGACGGGCAGGCTGACCATCCGGCGCTCGGCGATGCGGCTCAGCTCTTGGGCCAGCTCGAGGTTGTTGACCGTCGGCGTGAGCGCGTGAGCCACCACCTCCTCGGCCTCCCAGATGGGGGTATGGCCCATGATCAGGATGGGCGCGTGCACACGGGCCATGCGCAGCTGCACGCCCTCCTCCACGCGCGCCACGCCCAACGCGTCCGCCCCAGCCTTGAGGACGGCCCGCGCCACTTCAACCGCCCCGTGGCCGTAGGCATTCGCCTTGACGATAGGCAGTAGGTGGATGTCCGGACCGAGCCAGCGCTTCACTTCGCGGACGTTGTGGGCGATGGCGGCTAGGTCCACCTCCGCCCAGGTGAGCGGCTGCTCTTGGGACACTCCTCAGAGCATACTGGCGCCCTGAAACGCCTGGGCCGTGGCGATGGCCGCTCGGAAGGCCTGCGGCGATGGCTTCAGGGGCTGCAGAATCGGCTCATCCAAGCCAGCTTCGACGAACGGCCCAAGCTGCTCGACGATGTCCTGTTCGGTGCCGCACAGCACGAAGCAGTCGAGGACGTCGTCGGTGATGAGCTTCGAAGCCAGCTCGCTGTCGCCGGCTTTCAGCGCGGCGGCGACGCTGGTCCGGATTGCGGGGTCGAGCCCCGCCTGCACGAAGGCGTTCATGCTCTCCATTTGGAACAGGTACAGCAGGAACGGATCGTTGCGCGCCAGGTCGCGGGCGGCTTTTCGGTCTTCGGCGAACGAGCAGAAGAGGTACGACGTGAAGTCGAACGGGCGGCTGCCCCGAATGGCGGCCTTGAGCTGGGCGATATGGGCCGCCGAAACCGCGGCCGGCGTCATCGGCCCATCCAGATGGCCATCGGCCAGCTCGGCCGTGAGGACCATCGACTTCGGTCCCTTGACGGCAAAGTAAATGGGTACGTTCGCCGGCGGCAACAGCAGCTTCATGCCGTTGAGGTTCACCACGTGGCCTTCCGTGGTGACGGTCTCACCCCGCCACAGCTGGCGGCAGGCCTCCGTCATCTCTCGCAGCGAGCTCACGCTGTAGTCGCGGTGGTAGCCCAGGTTGTGAAGCCGGCTGTAAGCGGTGCCGATTCCCAGCCGGAAACGGCCAGCGGCCAGCTCCTGGAGCGAGGCGGCGGCCATGGCCATGAGCGCGGCGCTGCGCGTAAAGCTGTTGACGCAGCCCGCGCCCAGCACTAGCCGGTCCGTCACCAGCGCAGCGGCGCTGAGGTAGCCCAGCGCATCCCGCAGCCCATAGGTCTCGTGCACCCAGAAGCTGTTGACGCCGGCCTTCTCGGCCGCGCGGGCGTAAGCTACCGCCTCGCGCACCGGAAGACCGCCGACCATGCCGATGCCGATTCGCTTACCGTCCGGTTGAGACATGCGCCAATGGTAAAACGGCTCTGGAATGACCCCGCCCAGCGTGTATCCTGGCGCCATGCGGGTCAGAACGAGATCGTTCGAAACCGAGTACCTGACCGCCGGGTCGGGACCGTGGCTGCTGCTGGCACACAGCCTCGGCAGCAGCCACGCCATGTGGAAGCACCAGATCGACCCCCTGGCGCGCCGCTTTCACGTGCTGGCCTACGACGCACGCGGCCACGGGAAGAGCGACTGCCCGCCCGGCGAGTACACGGTCGCCGACTTGGCCGACGACGCGGTGCGGCTGATGGATGAGCTGGGCGTCGAGCGCGCGGCCGTGGTCGGCCTATCCATGGGCGGCATGATGGGCCAGTGCTTGGCCGCCGCCCATCCGGATCGCCTGGACAAGCTGGTCCTGGCCGATACTACGTCCCATTACGAGG
>DATGVV010000481.1:0-1542 GCA_035299885.1 Chloroflexota bacterium
ACGTAATCTTCGCTGAAGGCATGCACTCTCAGAGAGACTCGGCGCCCCACTAAAGGATGATGGGGTGGCTGGCGATTAGCTAGCTTGTAGAGATACGTACCAACGCTACTAAGCCCAATTGATCCCAGCGCCTCCTGAGCCACGCCCGCCGGGTCAAAGGAAGAATTATGTAAGCCAGCCTGCTTCATCAATTCCATCCTAATCAGTGAAGATTCCGACGGGACCCCAGCCTTGCCGGCTGAAGTGTGCGCTTGCTAACGTCTCGCAAGGCAGGGGCTTGAAGTGCAGGCGCGGCCTGAATGCGGCCCCACCTTTTGCAGCCTGGAGCGAGATAATCTTAGCCGTGGCGTCCTTCGCCTTCCTGCTCACCACCAACGACGCGGTTGCGATTCCGCTTTCGATGCTGGTGGTATTTGTGTCCGCCAAGCTGCTGGCCGAGCTTTTCGAGCGCTTCGGCCAGCCGGGAATTGTGGGGGAGATTCTCGCCGGCGTCCTCATCGGCCCGAGCGTACTGGGCTGGATGGCGCCCAACCAGATCCTGACGGTGCTCGCCGAGTTGGGCGTGATGTTTCTCCTGTTTCGCGTCGGCCTCGAGGTGAAATCGTCCGAGATGATGCAGGTGGGCGGCATCGGCTTGTTGGTGGCCGTGGCGGGGGTGATCGTTCCATTCGTTCTGGGCTGGGGGATTCTCGAGCTGTGGGGCGCTCCGCGAATCGAAGCCATTTTTACGGGCGCAGCCATGGTCGCGACCAGCGTGGGAATCACGGCGCAGGTGCTGGCGGCCAAGAAGCTGCTCAGCGCGCAGGCCAGCAAGGTGATTCTCGCGGCGGCGGTGATTGACGACGTCCTCGGCCTGATCGTGCTGGCCGTCGTGAGCAGTATGGCGCGCGGAGAGATGAATTACCTGGATCTCGGCCTAACAGCGGCGCTGGCGATCGGTTTCACCGTTCTGGTCGCGAGGCTCGGAACCGGAGCGATGCGCCGTCTCGTGCCGCGCGTGCAGAAAATGATGAATCTGGCGGAAGCCGAGTTTGCCTTGGCAATGAGCCTGCTTTTTGCCCTTTCCTTGCTGGCGGTCTATGCCGGGGTGGCCGCCATAGTGGGGGCTTTTCTGGCCGGCATGGCGCTTTCGGAGACCGTCGAACAACGCGTACATGAGCTGACCAGCGGCGTCACCGAGGTGCTGGTCCCGTTTTTCCTCGCCGGGGTGGGCATGCAGTTGGACCTCAGCGCCTTCTCGACTCCCGCCAATATCGCTCTCGCTGGGATCATCTTTGTAGCGGCTGTGCTCTCGAAGCTGGTGGGCTGCGGTTTGGGCGCGCTGCACCTTGGAAGGAAAAATGCCTTGCGAGTGGGCTTAGGCATGATTCCACGCGGCGAAGTCGGAATGGTGATTGCACAGATCGGGCTGGGATTCGGCGTCATCGCCCAGAACGTGTATGGCGTGATCGTGTTCATGTCGGTCGCCACCACACTGGCTGCCCCACCGCTGCTGAAGCTGGCCTATAAGGATTTGATCCGCGCCAAGCGAGAGGACACCGA